>NZ_JBGAHM010000001.1:0-248631 GCF_044226135.1 Methylocella sp.
TTTGTCGGCAGATGCGGCTCGATCTTTGAAAATTGTTCGTCCGTCAGCCAGAACTGATCCCGATTCATCGGCGCTTCCTTTCGGAAGCCGTGAATCACAAACCGCTGATCACGCCAACCATTTTATGGGTCCAGACCCTAGAACTGGAAGTAAATGAAGTCGAAGCTGCCGAACGCGCCCCACAGGATGACGTTATAGGCCAGCAGGACGGCCGCCGTCGTCGACGCCCAGGGCTTGCGCCCAAGGCTTCTCAGCAGGCTGGCTTTATTGGCGAGCACGCCGTCGACGACGATCAGAAGCGCGAGATTGGCGACGAGCACGACGAGTTCGACGCTCGGAATGCCGAGGATCTTGAAGGTTCCGTAAGACAGGTCGCCGAGGGAGGTCCAGGATTTCAGAATGTGGACGGCGTCCGGCACGTCGCGCGCCCGGAAAAAGACCCAGCCGACGAGAACGATCGCGAGCGTGTAAAACACGCCGACGACATTGCCGAGGCGGCCATGCCAGCTTCTGACGTCCGTGACCGTCACGGTCGCCGCTTCGGCGCCGACGGCCAGGGGCTTCCGGCGCGCCACGAATTTCATGCGCCTGAACAGATCCTCCGCGACGATCGCCGCGCCGTGCCACAGCCCCCAGATCAGGAATGTCCAGTTCGCGCCGTGCCACAATCCGCTGACGCCGAAGACGATCAGCGTGTTTCTCGCCCATTTCGGGCGCGTGGTGCGGTTGCCGCCGAGGGGAATGTACAGATAGTCGCGAAACCAGGTCGAAAGGGAGATGTGCCAGCGGCGCCAGAAATCGGTCAGGCTCGACGCGAAATAGGGCTGCCGGAAGTTGGTCATGAGATCGACGCCGATGATCCGCGCGATTCCGATCGCCATGTCGGAATAGCCGGAGAAATCGCAGTAGATCTGCAGGGCGAAGAAGACCGACGCCAACAATGTGTAGCTGCCGTCGAACGATCCGGGGCTCGCATAAACGCCGTTGACGAAGGGCGCCACGACGTCGGCGACGCACATCTTCTTGAAAAGACCCCAGGCGCACAACCACAGGCCCGATCCGATCCGGTCCGGGGTCGTCGGCCGCCAGTTCCTGTATTGCCTCAGCATGTGGGACGCGCGCTCGATCGGGCCGGCCACGAGCTGCGGGAAGAAGGCGACGTAAAGCGAATAGAAAAGAAGATTACGTTCGGCGGGAAACACGCGATTGTAAACGTCAAGCGTGTAGCCGACCGACTGGAACGTATAGAAGGAGATGCCGATCGGCAGGATCAGGTTGAGCGCAAGCGGCGGAATTTCAACGCCGACGAACCCGGCCGCGCCGACGAAGCTCGCGAGCATGAAATCCAGATATTTGACCGAAAACAGGATGCCGAGATTGACGCTGAGCGCCGTGGCGAGCGCAATTTTTCTCAACAGCGGCTTCCTGGCCGTATCGATGACGATCGCGGTCGTATAATCGACCACGGTGGTCAGAAGCAGCAGAAGCAGAAAAGACGGACGCCAGGCCGCATAAAAGATATAGCTGGCGATCAGCATCACGACGGGTCGCGCGCTTTTCGGCGCCGAAAAGAACAGCGACAGGAACGCCGCGAAAAATATCGCGAACTCGAAAGAGTTAAAAAGCATTCTCAGTGTTCTCCCATCGCGGCGCGTCCGACGAGATCGGCAAGGCCGCTCGTGTATTTTTGCGCGCCCGCAGGATTAAGGTGGACCGGGTCGGAGAACTCCTTCGGCTCGTAGAGCCAATAGGCCGGGCCAAGGACATGCGCGTTCGGGAAGGGGCGCAAGGCGTCGGTCAGGGCTTGATCGACGGGCGGAGGCGGGGCGTATTCGCCCTGACGGAAGGCGGCCGGCGCCACGAACACCTGAAAGCCATACTGTTCCGCGAGCCGCATGAGCCGCAGGAAGTCGGGATCGCTCGGGTTGAAGGGGCGCTTCATGATTTCATTGGGACGGTCGGTCGGAAGCGCATAGCCGTCCGGCAGGCGGTCGCCGGGAAAATGGCTTTGGGATTTGATGAAAAAATATCCGCGGTCTTCGCCCAACTGGCGAATCTGATCGGCGTTGGACCTGTATTGCGCGACGACCCCGCGCCCCCGGGATTCAAACGCGAAAACCACGGCGTCACGGACGAAATTACGGAACGGAAAGAGAATATTGGCGATTTTCTTATTGTCCTGAAGCAGAGCCCAGAATGACGATTCATGCGGATCGGCTTCCGGAAGAAGCTGCAGAAGGACATGGCTCGGCACGTTGCCGGCCTTGAGGGCTGAGTCCAGAAGATCGACGAATTTCGAGTCGCCGGGAATGGCGAGATTATACGCCGTGACCTCGCCGCCCAGCGCCCGGTCGAAGCTTTCCGGCTCAAAGCCGGCGAGCGATTTGCTGTTGCCGAAGGCGAAGTAGCGGAATTTCGCGTCCGGGCTGAACAACCCGGCCTTCTGCGCCGCAGCATATTTGACGTTTTTCACGGCGGCCGCGCCGTTCTGAACATAAGGGAATAGATATTGCAGGGCGTAAAGACACACCCACACAATAGAAAAGACGATCAGGAAACGAATGATTGACGCACGTAAAGATTGATAAGTCCGTCCCAGCGGCAAGTCCCGCGATTCTGTCGCCCAATCCTTTACACGAACGTCCATATGATAATCCGCTGTAAGATCAAGCCATATGCTCGAAGATTTATTTCAGGACCCATACAACCCATGCCAATTTGCGGGATTGTGACGGCCGTTATCGAATGACCTTTTATCGTAGCTGTAACTTGCGCGTGAATGACGGCAAAATTTTTGCAGCGCATTGATTTGGACTTCATGCGTCATTTTGTCCGTTGATAGGCGGGCGCGACACGGCGCCCGACGCGTTCTCGGCGGCGGATCGGCCTGTTCGATCCTGGCTTTGACGGCGCGATTCATCGCTCGAACGCAGGACCGGCGGGGCGCCGCCCGGGAGCTCGCGGCGGCGCCCTTGCCTGACGCCAATGACCCGCCGGGGGCTTTCAGGATGGCATGGGGCGAGCCGGAAACGCTCTCACAGAAGCTTAGGGAGGACGGCGCGGAGAAACGCCGGGACCCCGCGTCAACTCGTCATGACGCGGAAAATCCTGGACGTTTAGATAAGGGCGCGATGAAAAATCGGTGGCTCCCTGAGCAGGACTCGAACCTGCGACCGATCGATTAACAGTCGATTGCTCTACCAGCTGAGCTATCAGGGACCGGCTCCGCGGCGCGCCCAGGGGGGCGGCGTCGGCGGATGGCGGCATATAGCAAGCCGTTTGGCGCTTGCAAAGCCCTAATGCGACGGTTTTGCAGGCTCAGGCCGCATCAGCGGCGAAGCGCCGAAGTTTCCTTGCCTGCCGGCCGCATCCTTTGCTATAGGCGAAGCGCGCTGTCGTCGCGACGGAGGCCTCGTGGCGGAGTGGCTACGCAGAGGACTGCAAATCCTTGCACCCCGGTTCGATTCCGGGCGAGGCCTCCAATCTCGAAGACCGCGCGGAAGGCCGGGAAACTTCCGCGAATTTCTTCTCCAAACTTTCTCCCCAGGCGCTGACGCAAGCGCGTTTCGGTTCTAAGCTTGCGCGGGAGCCGCCGCCCGAGCGCCGAGCCATGCCGGATTTTTCACCCTTGAACGCCATCGACTCGCGCCGCGGCGCCTGCGCCTCGCGCCGCGGCGCCTGCGCCGCCGTTCTTTTTGGAGCGACGCTCGTCTCCGGCGGTCCCGGCCTTCGCGCCGAAACGCGCGAGCCCGCCGCCATGACCGTGAGCGTGGTCAAGGCGAAGACGCAATGTTTCGTCGACAGCCTGCGGCTCGACGGCCATGCCGTCGCGCGCGAGGAGATTCTGCTGCGCCCCGAATATGAAGGGCTGCTGCTCTCCCAGATTCTGGTCGAGGACGGCGCGACGGTCGCGGCCGGCCAGCCCGTGGCCCAGCTTCTGCGGCCCGACTGGCTGCCCGGCCTGCCGACCAAGGCGACCATGACCGCGCCCGCCGCCGGAACCCTGCTGCACGGGCGCATCGCCGTCGGCATGCCCGCCTCCGCCCGGGCCGAGCCGATGTTCCGCATCGTGCGCGGCGGCGAACTGGAGCTTCAGGCGCAGATCCCCCTGCCCGCGCTCGCCCGCGTCAGGCCCGGCCAGGTGGCGCGGATCGAGGCGCTCGACGGCCGCGAGCTCGCCGGCGCGGTGCGGCTCGTCTCGCCCGAAATCGACCCGATGACGCAGCAGGGCTCGGCCCGCATCCAGCTCAGCTCGAGCGCGGGGCTGAAGCCCGGCGCCTTCGCCACGGCGATCGTCGACGCGGGCCAGAGCTGCGGACCGTCAGCGCCGCTTTCGGCCATCCTCTACGGGCCGCAGGGCGCGATCGTGCAGACGGTGCGTGACGACCGCGTCGAGACCCGCAGGGTCAAGGTCGGGCTGTTCGGGCCGTTCGAGGCCGAGATCCGCGAAGGTCTCGCGCCCGGCGACGTCGTGGTTTCGAAAGCCGGCGCCTTTTTGCGCGAGGGCGACCGCGTGCGCCCGGCGTTCTGACGCGCCGGCGGACGTTGGCTCCCAAAACTCAAATCCAAGAGGACGGCGCTTGAGCGCTCAGACATTTCAGGTGACGGAAGACGAGGACGGGCTCAGGCTCGACCGCTGGTTCAAGCGGCGCATCCCTTCGCTCTCCCTCTCCCATCTCAACAAGATCGTGCGCACGGGGCAGGTCCGCGTCGACGGCGCGCGCGTCAAGACCGCGACCCGGCTCGCTGAGGGCCAGAACGTGCGCGTGCCGCCGCTCAACCTCGAGGCCGCGCCGGTTGCGCCGGCCGTGCGCATTTCGGCCGAGGACGCCCGCGACATCCGCAACATGGTCCTCTACGAGGACAAGGACCTCATGGTCCTGAACAAGCCGTTCGGCCTCGCCGTGCAGGGCGGCTCGGGCATGAAGCGCCATATCGACGGCATGCTCGCTTCGCTCCCCAACGAACGCGGCGACCGGCCCGTTCTGGTGCATCGTCTCGACCGCGACACCTGCGGCGTGCTGCTCGTCGCCAAGACGCGCAAGGTCGCGGCCGAGCTTGGCGAGATCTTCCGCTCGCGCGAGGCGCGCAAGATCTACTGGGCGCTGGTCGAGGGCGTGCCCAAGCCCGCGCAGGGCAAGATCTCGCTGTTCCTCGCCAAGGGCGAAGGCATGGACGTTCGGCCGGTCCGGCCCGGCGAAGACCGCGCCGCGCTCGAAAAAATGCGCGTGGCGAAGCATGGCGACGAGGACGCGCGCCATTCGGTGACCTATTACGCCACGGTCGACTCCTTCGCGCCGCGCGTCGCCTGGCTGTCGATGAAGCCGATCACCGGCCGCACGCACCAGCTGCGCGCCCATGCGGAGGCGATCGGCCATCCGATCGTCGGCGATCCCAAATATGGTCTGAAGCCGAAGACCGACCCGCGCCGCTCCGATCCGATGCGCGCGATCCCCGAGGGCGTCGAGAAGAAGCTGCATCTGCTCGCGCGCCGGCTCGTGCTGCCGCATCCGCGCGGCGGAATCCTCGACGTCACGGCGCCGCTGCCGCCGCATATGGCGAAATCCTTCGAGCTGTTCGGCTTCGACGCGAAACGCTACGATCCGATCGAAGGCGCGCCCGAATAGGGCGTGGCGCCGGAAAGCTTCAGGCGTCCCGGTCCGGCGTCATGCGCCGGACCAACACGCGGCGTTATTGCGTCTTGTCCTTGCCCGTGTCGTAGCAGACTTTCGGAAAGACCGGCGCGTTGAACTTCACCGGGCCGCCGCAGCGGTCGCAGCCGGCGAGCGCGAAGGCCGACAGCGCCACGGCGGCCAGCGCAAGCCGCGCCCTGCGCGGCCTCAAAGCGGCCCCAAAGCCTTTATGCGCCACGCCGCTCATCCGCTTCGCCTCCGCTCCGTCGAGACTTCAATATCGCGGCAGGGCGGCGCGCGGCAAGGGCGCAGGTCCTTGAACGCTGGGGCGCGTCAAACCGTCGGCAGGCGCACGAAGCCGGCCCCCTCGCCGCGCAGCGCGAGCTCATTCTCGCCGGCCTCGAACAGCTCCACGGCGGAAACCCGCGCCGCCGGCGGCCCGCGCCAGAATTTTTCGCACATCAGCGCGACCGCCGCGGCCGGCCCGGCGACCACCGCCTCGACCTCGCCGCTGGCGCGGTTGCGCACGAAGCCTTCGAGTCGGAGCGCTTCAGCCTCGGCCAGCGCCCAGTCGCGATAGCCGACCCCCTGCACCCGCCCGGCGACGATGGCGCGCAGGACGCGTCTTGATTCGGGCCCCGGATGGTCGTCGTTCGCCAAGGCTCGCCTCCGCTCGCCGCCAAGAGGAAACGCCGGCGTCAGGGACCGGCGAGGAAATTGATCTTCAATACCTGTCCCGCGGGACATTGCGAATTCGGCTGGGGGATGGGCGTGGGGAAAAAATAGGCGTTGTCGCAGCTTTGGCCGCCCCCGACGCAACGCGCGTTCGGATTGCCGCATTTGACCGGATAGTTGGCGCTTCCATAGGTTCCGCCGCGCGGCCCCTGGCAGACATAGGTCGGCTGCCCAACGCAGGAGAGCGCCACGGGAAGATTATAGGACGCGCCGCCGGCGTTGGCGCAACGGTTGAGCGTCCAGCCGTCGGCGGTGCAGTTCTGCGGGATGACGCTGACGTCGTACCAGACGCAGCTCGCCATGCTCGTCGGGTAGCAGCCGTTCGCGCCGGCGCCGAAGGTCGTTTCGACCATCGTCTGGTTGCGGGCCTGGGCGAGGTTGCAATTGGGGAGCCGGCCCGCCGGAACGGGCGTGGCGGAGGCGCAGAACCGCGTGGTTCCGGCCGTGGCCGGCACGGTGGCGGCGCAGCTCGCGCCCGGAGGAATGGCCATCTGCTGGTTGACGAGGCCGCGGAGGCAGTTCGCCGCCCAGACGATGGGCCCGGGCTTCTGCGTGGCGTAGTTCGTGAAGGCGACATAGAGCGTGGCCGCGCCGCTGTTGGCGACGAGCACGCTGACGCCCGGGGCGCCGGCGGCGAGGTCCGGGTCGCAGGCTTTCGCGGCGATCGCGCGATCCGCCGGATCGACGATGGCGCGCCGGCGCCCGCCCCCGTCGACGAGCGCCGGCTCGCCCGAGGAGGGGCAGGCGAGGGTCAGATCGTCCGCCGCCGCAGCCGGCGCAAAACCTGTGGCGACGCCGCACAAGGCGCAAAACGCCGCCAGCAGCGCGGCCCTGACGACAGATTCGATGAATGTTTTCGCCATTGCGCGCGCTCCGGCCGCGATCCAAGCGCCGGTCGGATGCGTTGATGCGCCGGCGCCTTTAAAATGACGCGCGATCGCTGGCGCGAGGCTTGCGCCTGTCAGACGGCGAGATTGTCGATGAGCCGCGTGCGGCCGAGCCGCGCCGCCGCGAGCAGCCGCAGCGCCCGCGCGCCGAAGCCCTCGGCCGGCTCGGGCTCCAGCGTCGCGGCGTCGCGCGCCTCGACATAATCGGCGTCGAAGCCCGCGATCGCGAGCGTCTCGCGCGCCTGCTCAAGGCTCTCCCCGACTTCGCCGCCGGCCCGGATCGCCGCGGCGCAGGCGCACAGCGCCTCGTGCAGCGCAGGCGCGCGCCGCCGCTCCTCCGCCGAGAGATAGACATTGCGCGAGGACAGGGCGAGCCCGTCCGCCTCGCGCAGCGTCGGAGCCGGGACGATCTCGACGCCGAGGTCGAGGTCGCGCGTCATGCGCGAAACCACCTTGAGCTGCTGATAGTCTTTCTCGCCGAACACGGCGAGGTCGGGGCGGCACTGGTTGAAGAGCTTGGCGACGACGGTGGCGACGCCTGAAAAATGCGTCGGCCGGAAACGGTCCTCGAGCCCCGCGAGCGCCGGGCCGCCGACTTTCACCATGGTGGCGAAGCCGTCCGGATAGATTTCAGCGGCGGCGGGGGCGTAGACGAGGTCGCCGCCGGCCGCGGCGAAGGCCGCGGCGTCGGCCGCGAGCGCGCGCGGATAGGCCTCGAAATCCTCGCCCTCGGCGAATTGCGTCGGATTGACGAAGATCGACATGACGACGCGGGACGCCCTCGCCCGCGCATGGCCGACGAGCGAGGCGTGGCCGGCGTGGAGCGCGCCCATGGTCGGCGTCAGCGCCACGCGTTCGCCCTGCGCGCGCCAGCCTTCGACGACGCGCCGCAGCGCCCCGGACTCCCGCACCACCGCGACGTCCCCGATCCGTTCAACCGTCATGCCCGCGTCTCCAGATCCGCGACGTTCGCGCGCGCCAGCGCCGGCGGGACGATGGACTCCCCCGCCGCGCTGGCCTATGCCACATGGGTTCGCCGGCCGGAAACGGCCGACAAGTCGACGCCGTCGACGCCGGCCCGCCGCCGGCGCGCGGGCGATCCCGAAGATCGACGCGGCGAGCAGGGAGCAAGCCCAGTGTCTCAGCAGATTCCTTCAGAGCTCGCGTCGAACGCGCTCCACTACCACCGCTCGCCGCGGCCGGGCAAACTCGAGATCAGGGCGACGAAGCCGCTCGGCACGCAATACGACCTGTCGCTCGCCTATTCGCCGGGCGTCGCCGCCGCCTGCCTCGCCATCGCCGGCGATCCGGCCGAGGCCGCCGAAATGACGGCGCGGCAGAACCTCGTCGCGGTCGTCACCAATGGCACGGCGGTGCTCGGCCTCGGCGACATCGGCCCGCTCGCCGCCAAGCCGGTGATGGAGGGCAAGGCCGTCCTGTTCAAGAAATTCGCCGGCATCGACGTGTTCGACATCGAGGTCGAGGAGAAGGACGTCGATCGCCTCGTCGACATCGTCGCCGCGCTCGAGCCGACCTTTGGCGGCATCAATCTCGAGGACATCAAGGCGCCGCAGTGCTTCGACGTCGAGCGCAAGCTGCGCGAGCGCATGAAGATCCCGGTCTTCCACGACGACCAGCACGGCACCGCCATGGTCGTCGGCGCGGCCGTGCTCAACGCCATGGAGCTCAGCGGCAAGCGCCTCGACGAGGTCAAGATCGTGACCTCGGGCGCAGGCGCCGCGGCGCTCGCCTGCATCGACTTTCTGGTCGAACTCGGCGCGCGGCCCGAAAACATCACCATCACGGACATCGACGGCGTGGTCTACAGGGGCCGGCCCTCCATGAACGAGCGCATGGCGATCTACGCCCGCGACACCGACGCGCGGACGCTCGGCGAGGCGATCGGCGGCGCCGACGTGTTCCTCGGCCTTTCGGCCGGCGGCGTGCTGAAGCCCGAGATGACGAAGGAGATGGGCGAGAAGCCGCTGATCATGGCGCTCGCCAATCCGACGCCGGAGATCGAGCCCGAGGCCGCGCACGCGGCGCGCCCCGACGCCATGGTCTGCACCGGGCGCTCCGACTATCCAAACCAGGTCAACAACGTCCTGTGCTTTCCCTATATCTTCCGCGGCGCGCTCGACGTCGGCGCGACCACGATCAACGAGGCGATGAAGCTCGCCGCCGTCAGGGCGATCGCCGAACTCGCCCATGAGCCGCCCTCCGACGTCGTGGCGCGCGCCTATGGCGGGAAGTCGCGCCAGTTCGGCGCCGAAAGCCTCATTCCCTCGCCCTTCGACCCGCGCCTGATCCTGCGCATCGCGCCGGCGGTGGCGCGCGCGGCGATGCAGAGCGGCGTGGCGCTCCGGCCGATCGCCGATTTCGCCGCCTATGAAGAAACGCTCGCGCGCTTCGTGTTCCGTTCGGGCTTCATCATGAAGCCGCTGATGCAGGCGGCGAAGGCCGATCCGCGCCGCGTCGTCTACGCCGAGGGCGAGGACGAGCGCGTGCTGCGCGCCGTCCAGATCGTGGTCGACGAAGGCGTCGCCAAGCCGATCCTGATCGGCCGCCCCGAGGTCATCGTCTCGCGTCTCGAGCGCTTCGGCCTGTCGATCAGGCCCGATCGCGATTTCGACCTCATCAATCCGCAGGACGATCCGCGCTACCGCGATTATGTCGCGACCTATCTCGAGGCCGCCGGCCGGCGCGGCGTGACGCCCGACAACGCGCGCACCAAGGTGCGCACCAACTCGACCGTGATCGCGGCGGTCGCGGTGAAGCGCGGCGACGCCGACGCCATGCTCTGCGGCCTCGACGGGCGCTTCAAGTCGCGCCTCGCCTATATCCGCGACATCATCGGCCTTGCGCCGGGCGTCACGGATTTCGCGTCGATGAGCCTCGTCATCACGAACAAGGGCCCGTTCTTCATCACCGACACCCATGTGCGCGACGACCCGAAGGACTTCGAGCTGGCCGAGACGGCGATGCTGTGCGCCCGCCATGTGCGCCGTTTCGGGCTCAGCCCCAAGGTGGCCTTCCTGTCCCATTCGGACTTCGGCTCGGACGACGGCGAGTCGCCGCGCAAGATGCGCCGCGCGCTCGAGATCTTCCACAAGCGCGCCCCCGACGTCGAGGCCGACGGCGAGATGCAGGCCGACGCCGCGCTGTCCGAGATGGTGCGCGAGCGGCTCGTCACCCAGTCGCCGCTGAAGGGCGAGGCCAATCTGCTGGTGATGCCCAATCTCGACGCGGCCAACATCGCCTATTCGCTGGCGGTGAGCCTCGCCGACGCCCTGCCCGTCGGGCCGCTGCTGATCGGCGGCGCGCTTCCGGCCCACATCGTGCGGCCCTCGACGACCGCGCGCGGCATCGTCAACATGACCGCCTTCGCGGTCGTCGAGGCGCAGAGCCTCGCCCGCGACGCAAAGCCGCAGCTTGCGCCCTGAAGGCGCGGCCGGGCCCTTTCGGCGCGCGCTTCCAAAGACGGGACCGCGCCCGGGCGGCGCGCCGACCGCGGCCAAAATCGGCGCTTTTTCCGCGACGCTTCGTTAAATGACGAAAAAGCTCTATGCTCAGGATACGCGCGAGGCGTAACTTTTGCTGGCCCAGCCGGAGGCCGCTGGCCATGCCGGTCCGCTTCTGCTATGGCTCCGCCTCGGCCGATAGCGAATACGCCCGCACGGGTCCGCAACAGATCAAAGGTATCAACCCCTTATGACTGCACAAAAGACAGCCTTGATCACCGGAGTCACTGGCCAGGATGGCGCTATCCTCGCCGAACTTCTGCTTTCCAAAGGTTACATTGTGCACGGCGTCAAGCGCCGTTCTTCACTGATCAATACGGACCGCATCGACCATCTGTATCATGATCCCCATGAAGAAGACGTCGGCTTCTTCCTGCATTATGGCGATCTGACCGATTCGACGAACCTCATCCGCATCGTTCAGGAAGTTCAGCCCGACGAGATCTATAATCTTGCGGCGCAGAGCCATGTGCAGGTGAGCTTCGAGACGCCGGAATACACCGCCAATTCCGACGCGCTCGGCACGCTGCGCATCCTCGAGGCGATCCGCATCCTCGGCCTGACCGAGAAGTCGCGCTTCTACCAGGCGTCGACCTCCGAGCTTTACGGCAAGGTGCAGGCGGTCCCGCAGAGCGAGACGACGCCCTTCTATCCGCGCTCGCCCTACGCCGCCGCCAAGCTCTACGCCTACTGGATCACGGTGAACTACCGCGAAGCCTATGGCATGCACGCTTCGAACGGCATCCTGTTCAACCATGAAGGCCCGACCCGCGCGGAGACCTTCGTGACGCGCAAGATCACCCGCGCCGTCGCCGCCATCCATCTCGGCTTCCAGGACAAGCTCTACCTCGGCAACCTCGACGCCCAGCGCGACTGGGGCAACGCCAGGGATTACGTCGAAGGCATGTGGCGCATCCTTCAGCAGCCCGAGCCCGACGATTATGTGCTCGCGACCGGCGAGATGCACACGGTGCGCGAGTTCGTCGAAAAAGCCTTCGCCGAAATCGGCATTTCCATCGGCTGGAAGGGCGAAGGCGTCGACGAGCGCGGCTTCGACCTGAAGACCGGCAAGGCGCTGGTCGAGATCGACCCGCGCTATTTCCGCCCGACCGAGGTCGAGCAGCTTCTCGGCGACCCGACCAAGGCGTACAAGAAGCTCGGCTGGAAACACAAGACGACCTTCAAGGAGCTGGTCTCCGACATGGTCGCGAGCGACCTCGTCGTCATGAAGGCGCGCGGGCGCGTCTGAACGGCGCGTCGCGCCGGGTCCTTCGACCCGAGTCGTCCCGACGGGGCGGCAGGCCCGGCCGCCGGGCCTTAGAGTCCCGCGCGCCGGCAGACCTCCTGCGTTCGGGGCACGGCCGCCGGGCGCGGCCTCCCGCGGCGACGGCGCGTGTCCTTTTGCGTTTCGCGGCCGCCGCGCAGCCGGCGGGCAACGAGGAGAAACCATGGCCGAAGTTTCGACGGGCGCGGCCCGCAACAGACGAATCTGGGTCGCCGGCCATCGTGGCATGGTCGGCTCCGCCATCGTGCGCCGGCTCGCGGGCGAGCCCGTGGACGTGCTGACCGCCGGACGCGAGACGCTCGACCTGCGCGACCAGGCCGCCGTGCGCGCCTGGGTCTCGCGCGAGAAGCCCGACGTGATCATCCTCGCCGCGGCCAAGGTCGGCGGCATCCTCGCCAACGACACCTATCCGGCCGACTTCCTCGTCGACAACATCGTCATCGAGGCGAACGTCATCGAGGCGGCGCACCGCGCCGACGTCGAGCGCGTCGTGTTCCTCGGCTCGTCCTGCATCTATCCGAAATTCGCGCCGCAGCCGATCCACGAGGATTCGCTGCTGACCGGCCCGCTCGAGCCGACCAACGAATGGTACGCCATCGCCAAGATCGCCGGCATCAAGATGTGCCAGGCCTACCGCCGCCAGCACGGGCGGCGCTACATCTCGGTGATGCCGAGCAACCTTTACGGCCTCAACGACAATTTCGACCTCGCCAACAGCCATGTGCTGCCGGCGCTCATCCGCAAGTTCCATGAGGCCAAGCTCGCCGGCCGCAAGGAGGTCGTGGTGTGGGGCACCGGAACGCCGCTGCGCGAGTTCCTTTACGTCGACGACCTCGCCGACGCGGTCGTCTTCCTGATGGACAATTACGACGGGGCCGAGCCGATCAACTGCGGCGCCGGCTGCGACGTCACCATCCGCGAACTCGCCGAGACGGTCGGCCGCGTCGTCGGCTTCGAGGGCGCGCTGGTGTTCGACACGTCGAAGCCTGACGGCACGCCGCGCAAGCTCATGGATTCGGGCCGCCTCGCCGCGCTCGGCTGGACCGCGAAGACCGGCCTCGCGGACGGGATCGCCGAAGTCTATCGCTGGTTCCTGAGCGAGAAGGCCGGCCAGCTCGCGACCGCCTGACGCCGCGGGACGGGACGCGCCCGCGCGCGTCCCGTCCCTTCCGGCTCCGCCTGGCCGTCCGGCTCCGCTTGGCCCTTGCGCTCGGCGCGGCCGACGCCCTAGACTGACGGCGAAGCTGCGGCGCACAGGAACGACCCGCATTTCGCCGCGCCGCGTCCTGCGACGCGGTCTCGCTTCGCCCCTTCGCCTCGCCCTCCCCGCCACCGCCAGTCCCGGGCCTGCGCGCCATGTTCGTCGCCCTCGGTTTTCTTCTCGGCTCGATCGCCCTCTGCGTCGCCACCTCGTTCCTCGAGGCGACCCTTCTCCCGGCGCTGCCGCCGCTTCTTGTGGCGACAGGCCTGCTTCTCGCCGTCTGGAGCGCTCCGGCCGCCGATCTCGCGCGGCTGCGCAGCCTGCTCTGGCCGATCGCGATCGGCGCGGCGATTCCCGCCCTGTGGATGATCGTGCAGATGGCGCCCATGCCGCTCGCCTTCGCCCATCCGGTCTGGAGCAGCGTCGCGGCCGGCTATCCCTCGCCACGTTTCGGCGCGCTGTCCGTCGACATCGGCGCCACCGCGCTCGCGCTCGTGCGCTATCTGACGCTGGTCGGAGCCTTCGTGCTCACGACGCTGCTGACCTTCAACCGCGAGCGGGCCGAGGCCGTGCTCATCGCGCTCGGCGCCGCCGCCACCGTCGTCGCCCTGCTGTCGATCATCTTCGACCTCGCCGGCGCGCCCGAGCGCGAGGAGGCGCAGAGCGTCGCCTGCGTCGGCCTCGTGCTCACGGCTGCGCTCGCAAGCTATGTGCTGGAGCGGCACGAGACGCGCCGCGCCAAGCTCGGGATGACGACCGCCAAATTCCTCTATCCCATGATCGCCACGGCCGTCGCCTTCGTGATCTGCGCCGCGGCCGTCGCCCTGTCGCGCTCCGGCTCGCTCTATTTCGCGGCCGCCTGCGGCTTCGGCTCCTTCGCCGCGCTCGTTCTCGTGCGCCGGCTCAACCTCGGACGCTGGGGCGCGGGCGCCCTCGCCGCGACCGGCGCGGTCATCGCCCTGACGCTGATCAGCGGCGCGGCCGGGGGCGCCGAGCCGCGCCTCGCCTTCGTCAAAAAGGATCCGGCAACGGTCGAGCTCACCCAGCGCATCCTCATCGACACGCCGATTTCTGGCTCGGGCGCCGGAACATTCGCTTCGGTCACGCCGATCTACGCCTCGACCGCGCCGGACGCGCCGGAGCCCCGCGCCGCCACCGCCGCCGCCCAGCTTTCGATCGAAATGGGCCGCTTCATGCTTTGGGCGGCGCTGGCCGTGGCGCTGCTCAGCTCGGCGTGGCTCGCGCGCGCCGCCTCGAAGCGCGGGCGCGACTCCTTCTTTGCGGCGGCGGCGGCCTCAAGCCTCGTCGCCCTCACGATTCTCGCCTTCATCAATGTGAGCCTGTTCGCGCCGGCCCTTCCCTTCCTCGCGGCGACGATGCTTGGCCTCGGCGTCGCCCAGGCCCAAAGCCGCGGCGCGTGAGCGTCCCGCGTCCGCGTCTTGCGGGCGCGGCGACGCGGCCCCATCTTCAGCCTTCGCCCTGGCTCGCGGGCCTGCGGCGCCTAACGTCGCCTGCGCCTCATGGAGCGTCGCGAAGTCTCATTGGAGCGTCGCGAGGAAGGACCGTTCGCCATTGGCCGACAAAGACCAGCAAAGGCTCGATCGCCATCTCGACAGCTTCCAGGATCGGCTGCCGAACCGGTTCTCCGGCTGGCTGACCTGGCTGCGCCAGCCGTCGTCGAGATGGGTGCGTCTTCCTGCGGGCGTGCTGTTGATCGTCGGCTCCGGTCTGAGCGTTCTGCCCGTGTTCGGTCTCTGGATGGCGCCGCTCGGCGTCGTCCTGCTCGCGCTCGACGTGCCCGCGTTGCAACGCCCGACCGGCCGCGCGCTCGTGCGTGCGCGGCTGTTGTGGAGCAAATGGCGCAAGCGCGGCGCGAACGGCGGCGGGACGGCCGGCTGACGCCGGCGGCGTTGCTTTCAGCCGCGCTCTCGACTATGGCGAAGCCTTCGGAAGGCCGGCCGGCCTTCGTCCTTCACTACCCTTTCCTTCAGCGCGGCGCCCGCGCGTCTCATCGAACGCAGAGGATGGCATGTCGTCACTGAAACGGTCGGCGCGCGGGTTCGCCCTCGCCCTCGCCCTCGGGCTTCCCGCCTCGGCCGCCCTGGCCGAGGGCCCGTTCTCGAGCCTCTCGGGCTACTGGACGGGCGGCGGAACCATCGCCACCAAGAATGGCGTGAGCGAGCGCATCCGCTGCCGCGCCACTTACGCCGTCAACGACCCCGGCACCGCGCTCAACCAGAGCCTGCGCTGCGCCAGCGACAGCTATCGGCTCGAAATCACCGGAAATCTGTCGGTCATCAATGGCGCGCTCTCCGGCAACTGGACGGAGGCGACGCGGCACGCCACGGGCCAGGTCTCGGGCGGCGCCTCCGCCACCGAGATCATGGCGCGCGTCGACGGCGTGGGGTTCTCCGCCGGCCTCAACGTCCGTTTCAAGGGCGGCCAGCAGTCGATCTCGATCCGCCCGACCATGGGCTCCGACGTGACCGCCGTCACCATCACCCTGCGCAAGGGCTGAACGCCCTTTCGGCCTGAACGACAGGCGGCCGTCGCCGCCTTGTTCATGCGTCGCGCGGCCTTTTGGCGGCGCGAAGCGTCTGCGCCGTCCGGTGCAGGAACATGACCACGGGCCGCAGGATGAAAAGATCGGCGGCGAGCGCGGCCATCATCGAGAAGGCGCTGAGCCAGCCGAACAGGCGCAGCGACGGCAGGTCCGAAAACACCGTCACGGCGAGGCCGCAGGAAAGCACGATCGAGGTCAGGATCAGCGCCGGGCCGACCAGCACGGTCGCCTGTTCGACGGCGAAGGCGTAATCGGAGCCGGCGTCGCCCGCGATGCGCAGCCGGTTGAGGAAATGGATCGTCGCGCTGAGGCCGAGGCCGAAAGAGACCGTCAGCGCCACGACGCTCGCAAATTGCAGCCCCTGCCCCATCGCGGCCAGAAGCGCGCCAGAGGCGACGACGGGAAAGATCCCCGGCAGAAGACAGGCGAGCCCGACCACCGCCGAGCGGAAGGCAAGGCCGATGAAGGCCGCCACAAAGAAGAACTCGATCGTCAGCCCGGCCGTCAGCTTGCCGATCATCGTCGCGCTGTTGCGCGCGGCGATGGCCGAAAGTCCGGTCACGGACAGTTTGTAGCCGGGATAGGCCTTGCGCAGCGCGTCGAGCGAATGGTCGATCTCGTCGACGATCGGCAGCAGCCGGCTTGCGTCGGCGTCGGGCACGCGCCCCGTGACCAGCACCGAGCCGCCGTCGGCGGCGACGAAGCGCCGCGTCAGATGTTCGGGCAGACGCTCGACATATTTTTTCAGCGTCGCGACGTCGCTGATCCGGAGGCGGTCGCGCAGCCAGCGGCGCAGCGTGTCGATCGACCAGACGTTGCCGACGCCCTTCTGGCGCTCCAGCAGCGTGTGCGCGCGGTCGATGACTTCGAGCGACTGCGGCGCATAGAGCGAGACGCCGGGCGGAAAGGTGATCAGCACGTCGATCGGGTTCGCGCCCGTCAGCTTGGCGTCGAGCCGCCCGCTGGCCGACACCGCCTGGTCCTTGTCAGGCACCTGGTCGGCCAGCCGGTAACGCGGCTCGAGCGAGGCGAAGACGAGGCCGAGCGCGAGCACTGCGACAAGCCCGGCGAAGCTGTAGAGGCCCGGACGGCGAACCATGCGTGCGGCGATCCAGAAACAGAAGGCGCGCAGCGCCTCGACCCCGGCGTCGCCCGCCCGGCCCGTTCCGGCGAGCCGGGTTTCGTCGCGCAGCAGCAGGACGCCGAGCAGCGGCAGCAGCGTCAGCACGGCGACAAGCGCGATCGCCGTGGAGACGAGGCCCGCCTGGCCGAAGGCGCGGATCGCCTCCGAACTCGAAAAGGTCAGCGCCAGAAAGGAGAGGCCGGCCGTGGCGTGGGTCAGCACGCAGGCCGGCCCCGCGATCAGCAGCGCGTTGCGCAGCGCCTCGCTCCGGCTCTGGCCGGCGAGGATACGGTCGCGCGCGGCGAAGGTCAGCTGCATCGAATCGGCGAAGCTGATGACCATGATCAGCGGCGTCATCACGTTCAGGAACATGTTGAGCCTGAAGCCGAGCCAGCCGAGCGCGCCGAGCGCGAACAGGATCGCGAGCAGCGGCGGCCCCGCCGCCACGATCATGAAGGAGAGGCGGCGGAAGAACAGGATGGCGATGAGGCAGCCGGCGACGAAGCCGGCGGCGTTGTAGAGCAGCCGGTCGCGCTCGACCGCGTCGCGAATCTCGAGCTGCATCACCGGCACGCCGGAAAGCTGCGCGGAGAGCCCGCTTCCCTCGAAATCCTGCGCCATGGCGCCGCGCAGCTCCCTGACCGTGGCGGCGAGGCCTGAGCCTTCGACGACCGCGGGGTCGAGCGCGAGCACGACGAGGGTGAGCCGCCCGTCCTCCGACAGGATCTTGCCGCGGATGATCTCATTGGCGCGCGCGCGCGAAACGAGGCGGTCGAACTCCGCCCCCTCGGGCAGGGGGTCGGGAAACAGCGGCCCGGGCGGGCCCTCGCCCTGGGGCGGCTCGCGCGCCGAATAGAGCGAGATCACGCCGCGCACGCCGTCGATGAGCTGCGCGTCGGTCACGAAATCGCGCAGCCTGTCGAGGCCCCGCGGCGTCAGCAGCGTCTCGCCCTCGACCACGGCGAGGACGTCATATTCGCTCGAC
This sequence comes from Methylocella sp., assembly GCF_044226135.1. NCBI lineage: Bacteria > Pseudomonadati > Pseudomonadota > Alphaproteobacteria > Hyphomicrobiales > Beijerinckiaceae > Methylocella > Methylocella sp. Next base: position 17,934 of record NZ_JBGAHM010000001.1, read on the forward strand.
GGAAATTGGCGCGTCGCCTCCTCATACTGGCGGAACTCGGCCGAGTCCGACCGAAACAGCTGGCTCAGCGAATCGTCGACCCTGAGCCGCGGCAGGCCGAAGCCGGCGACGACGGCGAGCGCCACGGCGAGGACCGCGACGACCATGGGATGACGCAGCGACACGAGGCCGATCCGCTCGATCCCGAGGGCCAGCGTCCTGTTCGCGCCGACGCTCGACGAGGCGAGTTCGACGTCCGTCGCGCGGTCCTTGTGGTCCTTGATGTCCATGCGTCGAGATCTCCGCCGTCCGCGCCGCGGAGCGTCGTCCCTGACCTCCGCCGTCGCCCCGTTCGTCTCAGGACGACTGAACGGCGACGAGCCCAGCGGCGTAGCGGCGCCAGTTTGCGACATAATGACGGGCGCTGCGCCGGAGCCTCGCGGCGGCGTCGGCGTCAAGCTCGCGCACCGCCCGCGCCGGGGCGCCGACGATCAGGCTGTTGTCGGGGAAGGTCTTTCCTTCGAGGATCAGGGCGCCGGCCCCGATGAGGCAGTTGCGGCCGACGCGCGCGCCGTTGAGCAGCGTCGCGCCCATGCCGACGAGGGTTTCGTCGCCGATCACGCAGCCGTGCAGCATGGCGCGATGGCCGATGGTGCAGTCGCGCCCGATCGTCAGCGGAAATCCCGGATCGGTGTGCAGCATGCTGAGATCCTGCACGTTGGAGCCGGGGCCGACGAAAATCTCCTCATTGTCGCCACGCAGCACGGCGCCGAACCAGACCGACGCCTCGGCGCCGAGCCGCACCCTGCCGACGAGCTGCGCGTCAGGCGCGACCCAGAATTCGCCGAGCGGCGGCAGGCTCGGCTCGATTCCATCAAGGGCGTAAAGCGGCATGGCGCGGCTCCGGCGCGAGTCAGAAACGGCTCGTCAAAAATTCTCGAGGTCGAGATCGAGGATGGCCATCTGCAGGGTGAAGCTGCGGCCTTTGGGATCGTCGGCCGAAATCACGCCCAAAAAATCCTCGCCGCGGTTGAGCTCGACCGAGTCGGTCTTCCTCGCCCGCGCCACGATCTTGAGCTTGTCGGTTTCAAACAGGCGGCGCAGGTAATCCTGCAGAATCGGCCGCTCGACGGGAACCGGCATGGCGAAGGCGAAGGAGCGGTCGCCGTCTTCGTCGTCCACCGAGATGACGCCGAGCCGCCGCTCGCCGAGGAACACGTCGGCGTCGTCAGGATTCTGCTTGCCCTGAGCGACCTTGACGCCGTCGTTGCTGAAGGCCTCCCGCAGAAATCCCTGCAGCTTGCGCAATTCGGTCTTGTCCAAGCGGTCCTCCCGGGCCGTCCGCAACGTACGGCCTCCTCCGTTCAGCGGCGCCCGGCGTCTGCGGGCGCGGCCGTTTCGCGCCGGTTTATGGCCGCTCCGCCAGGAATGTCAAAACGCCTTTCTTGAAAACCGGGTCGCCCACGGCGCGATTATGGTCGCGGCCGGGGATGTCGAGCGCCCGTCCGTTCGGAAAAATCGCCGCGAGGCGATGCGGATCTCCCGCGACGTCGTCCTGGGCGCCCGTCGCGACGAGGACGGGCGTGAAGATTTTGCGCGCCTCCTCTTCCGGCAAAAGCTGGCGCGCGCCGCGAATGCACGCGGCCATGGCGCGCAGGTCGCTTTTCGTGGCCTCGGCGAAGGCGCGGAACATGCGCTGGCTCGGCGATTCGAGCGCGTCGGCCGACGTCGCCTCCATGGCGTCGGCGATGCCGAGCGGCAGCCCCGCCCCGTCGATGAGATGATGGCCGAGGCCGCCGAGCACGATGCTGCGCGCGCGCTCCGGATGGTCCTTGGCGAAGAAGGCGGCGATGCGCGCGCCCATGGAATAGCCCATCAGGTCCGGCTTTTCGAGCCCCAGAGCGTCGATCAGGCGGAGGCAGTCCTGCGCCATCTTGCGCACGTCATAGTCTTCGGGCGCATAGAATTTCTCGCTTCGCCCGTGGCCGCGGTTGTCGAAAGCGACAACCCGGCGCCCGTCCTCGGTCAGGGTCTTGACCCATTGCGGGAAGAACCAGTTGACCGCATGATTGGAAGCGAAGCCGTGGATGAGCACGATGGGCTCGCCGCGGTCGAAGCCGACGGGCTTCTCGTCGACATAGGCGATCCGCGCCCCGCCGTCGGCCAGCATCTGCATGATGTCTCCGTCACCCGTCGAAACCGGCCCGAAAATAGTCGCGGCGGCGGCGATTGAAAGCTTTATCTGGAGCTTGGGGCCTCATCCTCGCGCGGAACTGGCGCGCCGGGCGCAACAGCGCTACTATCGGCTTCTTTTATCTCCCGACCACGAGCGCATGAGTTGATGAACCGCTATGAACGGCGCCCGATCTCGACTGGCGAAGCGGAGATCGAATATCTCGACGGCGAATTCCGCATCCTGCGTCCCGGCGCCTTCGTGCGCTGCGCGGCGACCGGCGTCGCGATCCGCCTCGAGGATCTGCGCTACTGGAACGTCGACCTCCAGGAGGCTTACGCCGGGCCCGAAGCCAAGCTCCTGCGCCTCAGGGCGACGCGCGCCGGCGGCTGACTGAAAAGGTCGGCGGCTCCGCCCCGGCTCAGCCGTCCGACTCGTCTTCGACCTGCGGCCGCAGGAAGACATGCGCGAGGGTCGGCGACAGGGCCTGCATGATTCGCGCGGCGGCGCCCGAGCGGCGCTCGACCGCCTCTGCGGCGGCGCGGCCCTGCTCCCTGATCTCGGCGGCGTCATGGAGCAGCAGCGCGACCTCCGCCGCAAGCGCCGCCTCCCCGTCGACGCAGACCGCGCCGCCCGCCTCGCCGAGCGCGCCATAGACGGCCTCGAAGCCGCCGGCGTCGGGCCCGTGCAGGATGGCGCAGCCGAGCTTGGCCGCGGCCACCGGATTGAGCGCCCCCTCGCCCTCGGCCGCGTCGGCCGCGCCCCCGAGAAACACGACCGGCGCGGCGCGCAGCAGCGCGCCGGTCGACGCCGCGGGCGCCACGAGGCATTGCGGCGGCCGCTCGACCGCGTCGCTCTCGGCGTCGAGAAGCGCCGCGCGCAGGCCCCGCCGCCGCGCCTGCTCCAGCACGTCCGGCGCGCGGGCGCGGCGCGGAACGAGAATGAGCAGCGCGTCGGCGAGGCCGGGCGCAGACGGCGCGATGGGCGGCGAGGACAAGCTCGGCCTCGGCCGCGTCGGCGGCGAAGGCGGTCCAGGCCGGGCGTCGCCCGATCCGCGCCGAAAGCCGCGCCAGCGCGGCGGCGTCGGCGGGCCCGGCGCGCGGTCGTAAACGGGGTCGCCCGCCAGGCGCGCGGCCCCGGCGCCGAGCGCGCGCAGCCGGTCCGCGTCGGCGCGGCTTCGCGCAAGGCAGGGGTCGAAGCGCGTCAGAAGCGCGCCGGCGAAGCCCGGCAGGCGGCGCAGCAGCCGGAACAGGCGCGCCGGCATGGCCGCGTCGACGAGCGCCGTCGGCACGCCGCGCCGGCGCGTCTCCTCGATCAGCGTCGGCGGATAATTCGCGCCGACGAAAAGCGCGACGTCAGGGCGCCACCACGAAAGAAACGCCGCGCAGAAACGCGGCGCGTCGAGCGGCGCGTATTGGTGCAGGGCGAAGGGCGGCAGGCGCGGCGCCGGCCTGAATTCGTCGCGCGTCGTCGCAAGGACATGAAACCCCGCGGCGGCGAGCCGTTCGATGAGCGGGGTCAGCGATTCAAGATCGGCCGGGGACGCCGCGGCGATCCAGGCCAGCCGGCCCGAGGCGCGCGCGGCGGACGCGCGGCCCAGCCGCTCCTGCGCGCGCCGCGCGACGGCGGAAGGCCGCCGTCCCGCGCGCCGCCAGCCGCGCAGCCGCAGATACAGCGGACCAAGAGGCGCGAGCGCGGCGCTGCAGGCGCGGTAGAGGCCAGGCAGCATCGAAGGGATCTCCGGCGTCCGCCCGCGACGAGCCGGACGCGGCGGCGAGGCTCAGTCCTGGTCGCCTTCCTCCTCGTGCTCCTCGGGGTCGAGCAGGCGATGCAGATGGGCTACGAAATAACGCACCTGGGCGTTGTCGACCGAGGCCTGCGCCTTGGCGCGCCAGGCGGCGACGGCGGAGGCGTGGTCGGGAAACAGGCCGACGATCTCGACGTCGTCGAGATTCCTGAATTCGTTGGTCTCGAGGTCCTTGAGCTCGCCTCCGAAAACGAAATGGAGAAGCTGCTTCTTGGGAGGCGCGGGCGTGCGTTTCATCGAGTTTCCCACGGGTTTCTTGGGGGATCGGGTTCGTTCCTCGGCGAGAGGCGTAAGCGGATTTCACGCCACGCGCAAGCTCGCGCTTGAGCGCGCCGCGCCCTGCCCAAAACTTGGCCGTAAAGATCGCAGACTGGGCGCGGAACAGGCTGTGGCGACGCCTTTCAGGGCGTCGCCGCGAGCCCGCGCGAGCGCCGCAGCGCCGCATTGACCGCAGGAAAGATCTGAGTCGGCGCGGCGGTCAGCACGCCATGGCGCGTCTCGACCTGATTATAGAGGATCGGAAGGTCGTCAAGGCTCGCGAGCCGCCCGCCCGCCTCCTCGAGAATGAGGTCGGCGGCGGCGATGTCCCAGTCGTTCGAGTTTTCGGAGGCGAAGCCGGCGTCGAGCCTGCCCGACGCCACATAGGCGATGCGCATGGCGAGCGACGGCACGCGCGGCTGCAGGTTGAACCTCAGCCCGGCGAGGCGCAGCTCCTCGGCGAGGAAGATGGGCGCGCCGACGCGCGACTCGTCGTCGAGTTCGGGCCGCGGCGACACGAAGATGCGCTCGCCGTTGAGCCGCGCGCCCGCGCCCCTGACGGCCACATAGGTCTGCTTCAGCGCCGGCGCATGCACGATGCCGACGCAGGGGCGCCCGTCCTGCACCAGCGCGACGGCCACGGCCCATGTCCTGTCTCCGAGCGAGAAGGCGCGCGTCCCGTCGATCGGATCGACGACGGCCACCAGGCTGCGCGAAAGGCGCTCGGGGGAGTCCTCGGTTTCTTCGGAGAGCCAGCCGGCTTCGGGAAGGATTTCGCCGAAGCGCTTCTTCAGGAAGCCGTCGACGAGATGGTCGGCCTCGGTGACGGGCGAGCCGCCTTCCTTGTGGTAGACGGCCGCGCTGGTGCGCTGCCCCTCGCGAAAATAGTCGAGCGCGATGTCTCCGGCGCGCCGTACGGCTTCGTCGAGCGAAGCCACCAGATCGTCGGCGTGCGAAGAAAGCGTCAAGTCTCTCGTCTCGGGAAATGCGCCGGCCGCTTCAGGCCGCCGCCTCGCTTATCGCGCTGCGGCGCGGCAGACAAGCATTTCTCCGGCCACGTTCACGTGCGCTGGCGCACATGAAGGCGTGCGGCGAGCCGACGGCCCGCCGCGCCCGCCTGCGTCAAGGCGTCACGGAGCCGCGCGCCCGGCCGCCGCTGACCTTGCAGGAGCAGCCGACGCCCACATAGGACGCGTTGATGAGCTGGCAGGTGCGCACGGGCGTCGCGCAATGATTGCCGATCGCGCCCGTCGAGACGCTGCGCCCGGTCACGAGCGGCGCGGTCTGGGGGGCGTAGGCGTAACTTCCATAGCCATAGGGCGCATAGCCGTAGTCGCTCCAGTAGCTGTCATAAGGCCAGCCGCCGGCAAGACCGTAGCCAAGCCCCAGGCCGGCGAGGCCGCCGCCCCAGCCCCAGCCCCAGCTCGGGCCGTAGTTCCAGCCCCAGCCGCGCCGCCATCCGGCCCAGCGATTGTAATTGCCATGCCAGCCGCCGTTCCAGCCCGTCCGCCAGCCGCCGTTGTTCCAGCCTGGCCTGTTCCAACCGGCGTTGTTCCAGCCCGGCCTGTTCCAGCCGGCGCCGTTCCAGCGCGGGCCCGCGCCGCTCCAGCCCGGATGCGCCATGCCGCCGCGCCAGCCGCCGGCATGGCCGCCGAAGCCGCCGCCGCGGAAGCCGCCGCCGTGGAAGCCGCCGCCGTGGAACCCCTGCGCGAAGGACGTCGCCGGCACGGCGGCGACGAGCGCGCCCGAAAGCGCGGCCGCGCCGGCCAGAGCGCCTAAACGTGACAAGCCTGAACCTGACATGGCGGTCTCCATCCTGCGCGCTTTTCCCGGCGCGTCTGCGGGGCTTGCGCCCAAATGGCGGTTTTCCGGTCAACGTTCATGAAATTGAACAGGTTCCGGCGGAAAGCGCGGCGCCCGCCCGCCGCGGCCGCATTGGGTGAAATGACCCGGCCTTTCGGGCCCGACGCGTGTGACCGCGGTCATGCGAAGGTCGTGGACCCGGGCGCCGCGAAACCGGCCCTTGGCCCTCGCACGGAAGACATTCTTGAGCGACGCGGCCGCCGCTATTTCAGGATTGGACCTGTCGCCGCGGGCAGGAGCCGACCCTGAAACGCCCGGCGCACCGTGACGCCCGCCACCGCGATCACCGCGACATTGGCGAAGACGAAGAGAATCGGCGCGAGCCAGACGACGCTCCCTTTGTCGCCAAGCGCGACAAGGCGGATCGGAGCCGTCGCCAGCGCCGTGACGCCGAAGGTGAAGGCCCAGTAGGACGGCGCCAGCGGCTCTTCAAGGATCCATGGCAGCAGCCGCAGCAGCACCAACGCCTGCAGAATGCCGTAGCCGATCAGGGCATGCGCAAAGAGCGGCGGCGCCGACGGCGCGACGGCGATCAGGGAGACGGCCCCGACGACGGGCGGCGCCAGCTGAATGCCGAGCGTCGGGCGCAGCCCGCTCGCCATGGCGGGGCTGGTCAGCAGGCGGTGCAGCAGCACGGACTCGATGGCGAGCCAGCCGAAAAGCCCGCAGCCGAAGAAGAACTGGCCGATGTCGCCCAAACCCAGCCCGGCGCCGACCGCGCCGACCACGAAGGTTCCCGCGACGGTCGGCAGATAAAGCACCGGCGTCGACTGCTCGACGGTGCGGTCGCCGAGCCATAATCCTCCCGTCCGCCACACGGCGAAGACGAGGGTGAACGCCGCCCCGGCGATGTAGAGCAGCAGCGCCACGACATGCGAATAGGGCGCCGCGCCCCCCGCCACCAGCATGGTGGCGACGCCGACGAGGCCGATGAAGCAGCAATGAACGGGATGAACGATCTCGGCCTGCGCCGCCGCGCGCGAAGCGATCCACTTGCCGACATAAAAGACGACAAGAACGGCCCAGACCACGGCCGCGAGCGCCATCAGCGCCTCGCCCGGCCATGACGCCAGCCCCCAGGCTGAATGCGCCGCCCGCCAGCTTCCTCCAAGACCGGCAAGCCCGAGCACCATTCCGAAGAAGGAGGCCGGAACGACAGGCAGGCGGATCGTCATGCTCATCCAATGTCTCGCCGATGTCTCGCAGGAAGCGACCGGGCGCGGCCTTATTGCAGGAGCCGCGCCACGCCCATCTGCCGCAGCAGGGTCAGATTGTCTTCGACATGCCAGTTGTCGGCGACACGCCCGTTCCTGACGCGAATCAGGTCGGTGGCGATGAACTCGATCTTCTGCCCCTGTCCCGACGCATCGCCGAAACGGCCGGTGAAATGTCCGGTGAAGACCATGTGAACGGTCACATAATCCCCGGCGATGATCATCTTGCGGATCTCGACGCGGAGGTCGGGAACCGCGGCCCGGAAACTGCGCGACGCGAAGGCGGGCCCGTCCGGTCCCTGCGGCCGGCCCGGCGGCAGGGTGTGATCGGTGAAGTCGCGCGCCGCCGCGTCGTTCAGACGCGTCGGATCGCCGGTGTCCCAGAACTGGTAGAAATGACGCGCCGCCATCTTGATCTGTTCAAGCCTCGCCGCATCGACCGCGTCGGCCACGACGACCTCGTCGATGATCAGTTTCGGCTCGTCCGCACGGGCGGACTCGATCGCCGGAGCCGTCATCATAGCCGCCATGAGGGCGAAGAGAATGCGAAACATGGGAAGCTCTTTCGAAAAAGGCGCGACGGACGAAGGTTTTCATCGGGCCCCGGCGGCGGGATCGCCCTTAAGCCAGGCGCGCGCGGCGTCGAGCGGCGTGAGGCCCTCCACACGCAGCGCATAATCGAGCGCCGTCACGACGTCATTGCCGAGTCGCAGCTTCCCAAGCGCCGCCAGAGCGGACGGCGCGACACGCGGCGCCGCGTCCTCCCGAAGAATCAGCGTCGCGTCATCCGTGCCGCCGAGCAGGCCCTTCGGATCGCTCAGTTCGCGGATCTTGTGAGTGTGATGGAGATATTGCGGGCTCCAGAGCGGAATCACGATCCAGCGCCGCTCCGCGACCGCGCGCTCGAAGGCGCCGAAGCACTCCTCCTCCGTGCCCGGCTCGAAATGATAGCCGGCGGCGGCAAGCCCGTACTGCTCGACCATCGCCTTGGAGAAGCGGCTGATGCCGGCGCCCGGATTTATGCCCTGGATGCGCCGCTCCATCCGCTCCAGCGCGACGGGCTTCAGCAGATCGGAAACCGTCGCGATCTCGGACGCGGGAACGAAGTCCGGCACGCCCCACAGACAATAGGGACGGTAGAGCGCCACAATCTTGCGCACGTCCTTCTCGAACGGGGCAAGATAGGCCGCGTGGCTCGCCGGCAGCCAGGCGGAGACGAGCATGTCGACCTCGCCGCGCCCCATGCGCCGGAACATCTCCTCATGCGGGGCGGCGGAGGTGATCGCCTCATGCCCATGGTCCTGCATGACGGCCTGCACGACCGCGGCGCTGGCGGCATGAAAGGACAGGTCGATGTGACCGAGACGGATGGTCGTGTTCATCGCTTGATCTCCAGCGGCAGACGGAAAAGCTTGACCGGCCAGCGGATGCGCGAGACGCCGCCGTTGAACATGGCCGCACGGTCGATCTGCGGCGCCGGCAGCCAGAGAACCCGCTTGGCGTCGATGAAGGGCGCGTCGCCCCAATGCAGGTCGGGCGAGACGAGAAGCGTCGTGACGGCGCCGTCGGCTGCGCGCTTGCGCAGCGCGTTCGCGGCGAGGTCCGTGAAGTAGAGGTCGCCGTTCGCGTCCATCGCCGTGCCGCCGACGGGCGGCAGGTCGGCCCATGGCTCGACTTTGGCCGCGAGCTCGTCCGGCGAAAGAGCGGCGTCGTCGAGATATCGCGTCTCGACGCGCGACCACGGCCCTTCGAGCGGCCCATAGTACAGCCAGCGCCCGTCCGGCGAGACTTCGAGCGGATCGCTGTGGACATGGACGAGCGTGCCGTCAGGCCCGCGCAACGCCTCGCCGTCGAGGAAGATGTCGCGGCCGGGCGTGGCGGTCGTCGAGGAATGTCCCTCCAGAACCCGGCGGGTCGAGCCGTCGCGCAGATCGAGCACGATCAGGCCTGGCCGGCCGGCGTCGGTCAGATAGGCATGGTCGCCGTTGAACCGGATGTCGTCGATATAGCTGCCGGGAAGCGCCGCCTTTGGCCCCAGAGGAATCACCCGGTCGACCGTGTCGGTCGCGAGGTCGACGCGCGCCAGCTTGGCCGCGTCCGGCAGCGGATCGCCGCCGAACTCCGGCGAGCCCGTGTCCACCGCCCACAGCCCGCCCCTGCCGTCGAGATGGATCGCGTTGACGTTGACGAAGGCGGTTCGGTCGTCGGCGCCGGGCGTCCAGCCGTTCCACCCGACGGACGGATAGGGCCGGGCCGTTCCGTGGGCGTCGATCAGGGCCAGCGCCGGCCCTTTTGATCCGGTCCAGCGCGGACCCGCGACGAAAATCCGGCCGCGGTCGACGGCGACCGCGTTCCAGATCATTTCGCGGCTTTCGGCGGCGGTCGTGAGGGTCGCCGGCGCGAAGGCCGTCTCCGCCGCGGCGGCCGCATCAACTTTCACGGTCCCTACCCACAGCAGCATGGCGAGCATCGAAACGGCGGTTGTCCAGTTCATGGCGTCTCCAGTTCAAAATCCTTCGGGCGCCGCCTTGCCGAAGCCCTCGCCGCGCTCGACGAAGGCGTGCGCCTGCGCAGACGGCCCGCATTGACGGCGCCGGCCGCGTCAGAGCCGAGTATGCGCGCCGCTCCCGCAGGAGGCCTCGCGCAGGCGCGAATCTTCACGTCGGCGGGATGGATCGAGGTCGCCCGAACCTTCGCCAGCAGATCGCGGGGACGCGGCTGGTGGAAACCCACGGCTTTCATGGTGACGCCTTCAACCCAAAAACGTTGCGCCGGGCGCGCGGGACGAAGGTCGCGCAGATCAGCTAGGCGGCGAGCGCGCGGCGATGAGCGCGTCCCTGCCCGCTTCCGCGACGGCGTCCAGGGCGATCCGCGCCCCGCGGAAGCCCAGGAATGACTTGCTGATGTTCAGGCATCCGTTCGACATATCGCGCCAAGAATAGATTGGGCAGTCTCAGATGAGGCACGACATGCTACGTATTTGCGAAGTAGGCCGGTATCATACTGCGGTATGGGTTCCGTCGTCCCATGCGTATGGTTACGTCGCGAAGCGGCGCCCGATAAGGTTAGCCTGTTTTAAGCTTCCGGCGGCGTGGTCCGCCGGTTCACGCCCCTTAAGCCAGCGCGGGACGACGCCATGAAGCCAGGACAGACGCTCGGCGTCGCGACCAACGACGGACGCGCCCCCGCGACGCCGCCCTCCCTCACCTTCATGGCGTTGCGCGCCGACTCCTCCGGCCGGAGCGCGCTCGCCTTCGACGAACTGTCGGGGTTTTCTAGCGGCAGTCTCGGCGGCGGTTCAGCCGCGCTCTGGCTGCGCCGTTTCGGCGGCGCGCCGACCGAGGCGTGGTTCACCGTGCTGCCGGTGGGGTGGGTGGGCGAATGGCATGAAAGCCCGGCGCGGCAATGGGTGCTGGCGCTGTCGGGGCGATGGTGGATCGAGACCGCGGCCGGCCAGCGGATTGAAATGGGGCCGGGCGAACTCCACTGGGGACAGGATGTCGGCACAGACGGCCGGCGCGGCCATCGCTCGGGCCAGACGGGCGACGCGCCCTGCGTCCAGCTGATGATCCGCTATACGGGGCCGGCGGCGGACCAGCCCTCCTGGCCGTTCGGCGATCCTTCGCGGGCCGAAAGCTGACCGCCGCCTATCGCCTGGCCGGTCCTTTCGGCTCCGCAAGCCCGTCGAGATCGAGCGAGCGGATCTTCAGGATCATGTCCGCGACGCTCTTCGCCTTGAGCTTCCGAAACGCGTTGCTGCGGTGCATCTTGACCGTGATCTCGGCGATGCCGAGTTCATGCGCGATCTGCTTGTTGAGCAGCCCCCGGTCGACGGCCCTCAGGATCTGGATTTCACGCGGCGTCAGCGTCTGGGCGAGCCGCTTGAGGCCGTCTTCGACATGCCGGCGACGATGGCGCGCCGCCTCCGCATGCAGCGCTTCCCAGACGGCGTCGAGCAGCTCCTGATCGCGGAACGGCTTCGGCAGGAAGTTCGCCGCGCCGTGCTTCATGGCCCGCACCGACATCGGCACGTCCGCATGGGCGGTGATGAAAATGACCGGAAGCTGCACGCCGTGTTCGTTCAGCCGCTCCTGCAGCTTGAGCCCGCTTTCCTCGGGCAGCCGGACGTCCAGCACCAGGCATGACGGCCCCTGTGGAATCCCGGCCGTCAGAAACGCCTGCGACGAGCCGTAGGACCGCACTCTCAGCCCCACCGAGATGAACAATTCCTCAAGTGAGCTCCGAACGGCCTCGTCGTCATCGACGACGACGACCTCAAGGGCCTCCGATTCCAGCGAAGCCTCGTCGTCGGCAAGCGGTTGCGGCAAGCCACTCATGATCACGACCCCAAGCAGCGTCGGACGCCCTGCGCCCGGTCAAACGCATTCATAATACGGCATGAACAGCCCTCGGCAACAGTAGCTGAACATACCCGAGTATAGTGATCGATCGCGCGCTTCGCGTGCTCTAATTAGCATGACGACACAATCAGGCGCAAACAGAGCACATGAAAGCTCCACTCGACGCGAACCTATCGCCAATCGTCGCCGTCGTTGACGACGATGTCGATATCCGCGTCGCGCTCGCCGACCTGTTCGAAAGCCACGGATTTCGCGCAAATTGCTACGAATCCGCGGAAGACTTTCTACGCGACGCACGTCACATCGACAGCGCATGCATCATTTCAGATTATGTGATGAACGGCATGAGCGGCCTTGAACTTGCCCGCGAGCTGAAATCGCGGCGCAGCGCCGTCCCGTTCGTGCTCATCTCCGCCTTCGTCAGCGTCGCCATCAATGACCGCGCCGCCGACCTTGGCGTTTCCCGCGTCTTTGAAAAGCCGTTCGATCCGGCCGTCCTCGTCTCCCATGTCGCACATGTGACCGGCGGATCCTGACCCGCGTCCCGACGCGGCGCGTCAGAACGCCTCCGTTTCCGGCGAGGCCTCGCTTTTCAATGGAAGCGTGAAGCGAAACGCCGCGCCGCCCGTCGGCCGGTTGCTCGCGCTCAGGCGGCCGCCCAGCGACTGGACGATCGCCTTGCTGATCTGAAGCCCGATGCCGATGCCGTCTGGCTTGGTGCTGAAGAATGAATCGAAGATCCGGTTCATCTCCGCCTCGCCGACGCCGGGGCCGGAATCGGCGATCTCGACGCTGGCCTCGTCCTCCCCGACAAGCCCGATCACGATGTCGATTGTCCGCGCGCCGGCCTGCTCGGCCATCGCGTCGACGGCGTTGCCGATCAGATTGGAGAAGACCTGTTGCAGCTCCACCCGATTGGCGAGGACCTGAATCGCGCTCGCGGGGCATTTGACCGACAGGATCGTGTGGCGAGCGGCGAGCTCGCGATCGAGCAGCGCCTTCATCTCGCGCGAGATCTGGCAGAGGTCGACGCGCTCCAGCGGCCGGCTGCCGCGCACCAGCTGTTCGCGCGTGTGTCGGACGATGGCGCTGACGCGCTCCGCGTTCTTCACCACCCGCCCCATCGTCTCCATGGCCTGCGCGACCTTCGGCGGGTCGGCGTCGAGATAGCGCAACGACGTCTGCGCGTCGATGGTCACCGCGACGATCGGCTGGTTGAGTTCATGGGCGATCGTCGCGGACAGCGCGCCGATGGTCGCCGCCCTGTTGGCGCGGGCCAGTTCGTCCTGCGCCGCCAGCGCCATTTCATGGGCCTGCACCTGCTCGGTGATGTCGATATGGGTGAAAAACGCCGTCGACCAGTCGGCCGGTATGCTCGCCCCCAGGGCGACGGGGATGCGCCGTCCGTCGCGGGCGATCAGCACGCCGGTTGTAGTGAACTGCCGGCGCTCCTCGAAGATCGCCTGCAATTGCAGGAGCCGGACCTGGCGCGCGCCCTCCAGCCGGCTTTCCAGCGGCAACGCCTGCAACTCGGCCGCGCTCGCATAGCCGATCATCCCGACGAACGCCTGGCTGAACGCCGTGCAGCGAATGCTGTCGAGACATTGCTCGACACGTTGTTCATGGTGGGTGAGGAAATCGTAGAAGTCGCTCACCCCCTGCCGCTTGGCCTCGTCGACCAGCCGCTTCGCCTCGTCGATGCGCTGTTCGGTGCAGGCGATGTTGAAAAGGTCGAACAGCGACTGGAAGCGCATCTCCGCCCGTTCGGCGAGCGCGGCGCGCTGGTCCACAAGATCGGCCAGCCGGGCGTTCAGCCGCGCCGCCTCTTGAGTGGCGCGAATCTGCGCGTCGATATCCACCGCGCCGCAGATCCATTCAGTCTGGCCCGAAACAGGATCGACCATCCGGCGCTTGATCAGCAGCAGCCACGTCTCGCCGCCGTCGCTGCGCCGCAGGCGCGCCTGAACGGTCTTTTCGTCGTCATGCGCAATCGGCTCGGCCCGGAACCGCGACAGCGCCGCGTGATCGGCCGGGTTGAACAGAGGCAGCCAGTCCGGCATCTGGATGAGATCGGCGTTGCGCCGCCCGGTCAGCGCCGCGAGGCGGTCGTTGAACAGACGAACCTGCCCCGCGCCGTCCACGGTCCAGAAGATCGCGGGCGCGAGGTCGATGAAGCGCCGCAGGCGGGCGTTGTCGTCACGCAGGCGCGCGGAGTCCCGGCGCTCGCGGTCGCGCCAGCATAGCAGCGCGCCCACAGCCAGCACGGTGACGCCGCCGCTCAACAGGGCGGGGAGATCAAGCGGTTCGGACGCCGCGCCGCCGACAAGCCGCGACAGCGGGCTGAACACGAGCAGCGCCGTCAGCGCCGCAAGGCCGGCGAGCGCACGGCGGCTCACGACGCCGGCCACGAGCATCAGCGGCGCCGCATAGAGCGACGTCACCGCGCCCGTCGCCTTCTGGGCGCCGCCGATCGCGAAGATCAGCAGCAGCGCGATCCCCGCAATAGCGATCTGGCCCTGCGTGGCGCTCTTGCGGGCTGAAGCGACGTCAGCGGAGACGCCGGGGTCTGAAGACATCTGACAAATCCCTGCCGCCGCGAGCGTCCCGGCGGCCCCTGCGGCAAGGGGCCGCCGGCGAAAGCTCATGGTGAAAGCTTATCATGTCGGCCGAGGCCGCGCCGGCAGGGCCGCGAGGGCCATGCCGCCCATGACGAGGACGAGCCCCGCGACGAAGGCGACGCTGAGCCGGCTGCCGAGAAGCGCGACCGACGCGCCGACGCCGACGAGAGGCACGCCGAGCGTGAAATTCGACATGGCGAACGCGGTGATCCGGCGTCCATATTCCGCCGAGATGACGAAACAGGCGGAGGTTGCGACCGGCCCGATATAGACGAGCAGCTCCAGCAGCCGGGCGTCGACCGGGATCGATGTCGGCGGCCCCTCGAGCGCATAGGCGAAGCCGGCGAGCGGCACGGCGGCGATCAGCATCTGCCAGGGCGCGAGCTGAAGCGGCGAGGCGCTCCACTGATGCCGTCTTATGTGAAGAATGACGACCGACCAGCAGATCGCCGCAATCAACAGGAAGACGGCGCTGACGAGCGTGGCCGGCCTCGACCAATCCATCTCCAGCGGCGAACAGATGACGGCGACGCCCGACATGCCGACCGCCAGAGCCAGCAGCTGGCGACGGGTGGGCCGCAGCCGAAACAGCAGCCAGCTCATGGCGACGGCCCAAAGCGGCGTCGTGTAGGCGAGCAGGACGGCGCGGCTCGTGTCGGTGTGGGTCATGGCGATCATGCCGAGGCCGGTGAAGGCCATCATCTGCAACAGGCCCATGCTGGCGACGATCGGCCAGTCGGGCCTGCGCGGAATGCGGAGCCCGCCCCTGACGCCGACGAACACGAACAGGCAGACGGCGGCGGTTCCAAAGCGCAGCGTCGCGAGCCAGAGCGGGGGCACGGTCCCGAGCGCCAGCTTGGTCGCCGGCCAGCTCAGCCCCCAGAGCGCCACCATCACCGCCAGCCAGACGAATGTCTCGGCGCGGGCTCCGAGCCGCGGCGCGAGGCGTTTCATTGGCGCGCAGTCCTGACAGAGGCTCATGATCAAACTCCTTCCGGCCATGCGCGAACTCTATGCGCAGCCCGACGAAATATCTTGCCTTTCTGTTTCAGATTTCCGCCTTTTTAGGATAATTTCACCCACTTGCGGAAATAGGGCGGAAACTCTTGCCGAAATCATCTGACATTCTCGATGAAGCGAGCCTGCGCATCCTCGAGGTGCTTCAGGAAAACAGCGAACTGAGCAACGCCGAACTCGCCGAGCGTGTCGGACTGTCCCCTTCGCCCTGCTGGCGCAGGGTGGCGGACATGAAGGCCGAGGGGGTGATACGCGGCGCCGTGACGCTGGTCGATCCGCTCAAGCTGGGTCTGGCCGTGAACGTGTTCGTCCATGTGACCCTGACCAGGCAGGACAAGCAGACGCTGGAGACCTTCATTCAGGCGATCCGCGGACGGCCCGAGGTCATGGAATGCTATCTCATGACCGGCGAGGCCGACTTCCTGCTGCGCGTGGTGATCGAGGATCTGATCAAATATCAGGCGCTGATGCTGGACTGCCTGACGCAGATCCCCGGCGTCGCCAACATCCGTTCGAGCTTCGCGCTCGATCAGGTGAAATACACCACGGCTCTTCCAACGCGACGCCTTCATCGCCAGTGACGATCCCGAAGCGTCGTCGCGCGGGAACGTCCTAGCGCGGCGCCGCGGCCGAGGTCGCCCCGTCGAGCCAGTCCTGGCGCGCGGGCGCGAAGAAATCGATGTCGATCGTGTCTTCGACGCAGACGAATTCGTGCGGCGCGTTGGGCGGGATCACCAGCACGGCGCCGGCGGTCATGATGAACTTTCGGCCCTGCGAAAAGACCTCGCACCGCCCTTCGACAATCCAGGTGATCTGCTCATAACTGTGATGATGAAGGGCGAAGACGCCGCCCTTCTTCACGGTCCATTTCACGAAGGTGGACTGGGCGCCGCTGAGATATCGCCGCTGGACGAACGGCGAAATCTGCTCGACGGGCTGCTTGTCCAGTTCGTACAGCGTCGGCGCCGCCGCCATATGGCCGCTGACGCCGGGAATGATCCCCCGCCCCGGCGCGTCGGTCACGGCAGGCGGTCCCGAGAGCGTCGGCGCGATCAGGGTCTCGGCGAAGGCGCCAGCTCCCGGCGACATTGTGGCGGTCATAAGAAAGACTCCTGCAAGGTGGCGGAGAAGCGCGCGCATGAGGGCGTTTCTGATCGGCGTCGACGACGCGCCCGCCCCGTCAGGGCGCTGCAATCGAGAGCGGACGGGATTTCGACGGCCGCTCTCCGCCCTGCGTCTGGCGAGGGTCTTCGGGCGAGGCGGCCTCGGCCAGAAGCGAGCGCGCGGTGTCGCCGAGCACGAGCCACGCGCCGGCCAGCAGCGCGACATCCTTCAACACCAGCCGCCCGGCGCCTGAGAGAAAGGGGAATCCGTGCTCGGCGTCGCCGAGCGCCGGCGTCCACGCTTCCGGCGTCGTCAGCAGGAAGGAAAGCGTCACGAAGGGCGTGGCGAAGGCGAAAAGCGCCCCGACAAGGCCGATCCTTCGGCTCCACAGCCCGATCAAGGTCATGGCGCCAATGATCAATTCGACCGTGCCAAGGCCGCGCGAAAAGCCATAGGTGTTGTTCGACGTCTGCCAGGCGCGCTTGGCCGGATTCAGCTCGCCCTCGTGGGTGAGGTGCGGCTTGTAGTCAGCCGGATGGTTGTAGAAGAACGACATGAACGGGCTGTTGGCCACGAAGGGCGTGATGCTGTCGGCTTCATAGGGCGCGAATTTCAGCGCCCCGATCCACAGAAAGATGATCGCAATGGCGATCTTCATTCCGGCGATGCCGATCCTGAACGAGAGGGGCGCAGCGGCGATCCGCAGACAAGCGACATAGATATGATTCATTTTTCATCTCGTCATGAGCGTCATCGTCGCGGAATTCGAGCCAGTCGCGGCGCCACACGCATGCTGTGGCTGCACATGGCCCAGATTCACGGCGATTTGCGATTTCATCCTCCGCCAAACTATGTTTTTGGGGTCCGCCCGGACATACATACGAACGTATGGACGACCTATAATACGGCATAGCTAGGCTCCCCTTTGTCTTCGCTCCACCTTGTCGATCGTTCTGGGCATGATTACTTCCCACGGGCGTGGACAGGACGACGCGAGGCGCGCGCGCGGCTTCGTCCGGTTCGCGTCCCCGCGGAAACATCCGCTGTCCCGGAGAGCGTTCGAGAAGCGACTCGACCGAAAGGGCGCGAATTTTCGTCGGCGACGCCGCCGATGGCCGCGCCGCTCGCGGATGGACGTGGCGCGCGACAGACCCAGGGAGCAAGATGATGAGCGCCATAGGCCCCGTGCTGGCGGCAGCCGGCCTCCTGATCGCCTCGCCGCTCGCCTCAAGGACGTCCGCCGCGGAAACCGCGAGCGCGGCGCTTCCCTCGGAAGCGACGATCGGGGACATCGAACAGGTGTTCGCTTTTGAGACCGGCCCCATGCCTACCGGCGTGACGGTGTCGCACGACGGGCGGATTTTCGTGAACTTCCCGCGCTGGGGCGACGATGTTCCCTTTACGGTCGCGGAGATCCGCGACGGCAGGGTCGTGGCCTATCCCGATGCGGCGATCAACATGGCCGACCCGTCGAAGCCGGGCGCTTCGCTGCTCAGCGTGCAGAGCGTGGTCGTCGATCCGGCCAACCGGCTGTGGATTCTCGACACGGCGGCGCCGGGGTTCGCCGCGCCGATCGCCGGCGGCGCCAAACTGGTCGCCGTCGACCTCGCCTCGGACAAGGTGGTGAAAACCATCGTCCTCCCCGCCGACGTCATCCTTCCGTCGACCTATGTGAATGACGTCCGCTTCGATCTCTCCGCCGGCAGGCAGGGCGTCGCCTACATCACGGATTCCTCGGTGACCGGCCCCGGCGGCGTCATCGTGGTGGACCTCGCGACGGGCGAAGCCTGGCGCAAGCTGACCGGCCACGCCTCGACCTCGCCCGATCCGGCCTTCATTCCGGTGGTCGAAGGCGAGCGGCTGGCGATCCGCGAGAAGGGCAAGCCGCCGGCCCCGTTTGCGGTCGCCTCCGACGGCGTCGCCATCTCGGCCGACGGCAAGACGCTGTTCTACTGCCCGCTGTCGAGCCGTCACATGTATTCCGTGCCGACCGCCCTGCTGCTCGACCGCAGGGCCGATGACGCCGCGGTCGCCGCCGCCGTCGTCGACCTCGGCGAGAAGGGCGCGTCGGACGGCATGGAGACCGACGACAAGGGCCGCGTCTATGCCGGCGACTATAAGCATGACAGCGTTCGCCAGCGCCAGCCCGACGGCGAATGGAAGACCATCGCGCATGACCCGCGCATTCTCTGGCCGGACACGCTCTCCGTCGGCGCCGACGGCTATCTCTACTTCACCGCCAACCAGTTGCAGCGCCAGCCGCTGTTCCACGAAGGCCGGGATCTTCGTCAGCATCCCTACAGCCTGTTCCGCGTGAAGATCGACGCCGGACCCGTGCTGCTCAGGTGACGCCGCCGCGACGCTGCCCGCCATCTTGCTGAACCAGCCATCCCCATCCCGGAAGCCAAGGGCGAAGTCGATGACGTCGATGAATAAACACCTCTTTTCAAGGCGCGGCTTTTGCCTTTGCTGCGTCGTTGCGACCAGCGCCGCGGCGACCGGCGGGTGGCTGACTCCTTCCGAGGCCTTCGCCCAGGCAAGGAACCTCGTCGACGTGTTCCGGGACGAGGCGGCCAAGGCGAAGATCACGGTCCATAAGGCTCGCGACAATGTGAGCGTTCTCGAAGGCTCGGGCGGCAACATCGGCCTCATCACCGGAGGAGACGGCAAGGTCTTCATCGACGCCGGCATCACCGGGACTCGGCCGCGTGTCATCGAGGCCGCGAACCGGCTGAGCGAGGATCCCGTCAGCACGCTCATCAACACCCATTGGCATTTCGATCACACTGACGGCAATGAATGGTTGAGCCAGCAAGGGGCGGCCATCATCGCCCACTCCAACACGCATAAGCACATGCTCGCCACGCAGCGGGTCGAGGACTGGGATTTCACGTTCAACCCGTCGGCGCTCGCCGCGATACCGACCGAGGTGTTCGACGCCGAGAAGCAGATCAGGCGGAACGGGAAAACCCTCTCGCTGAAACATTACGGCCCGGCGCACACCGACAGCGACATTTCCGTCATGATCGGCGAGTCGAACATACTTCACTGCGGCGACACGTTCTGGAACGGTCTCTACCCCTTCATCGACTATTCGACGGGAGGCGGCATCAACGGGATGATCGCCGCAGCGGACGCCAACGTCGCCACCGCGAACAAAGACACGATCGCCATTTCCGGCCACGGCAAGCCTCTGGGCACGAAGGCGGAATTGATTGCCTACCGTGACATGCTCGTCGCGATCCGCGATAACGTCGCCCGGCTCAAGCAGCGCAACAGCCCGATTGACGAGGCCGTCGCCGCCCGGCCGACGAGCGCGTTCGACGAGAAATGGGGCAAGGCGGTGATTTCGCCGGCGTTTTTCACACGGCTCGTCTTCGAAGGCGTGTGACGACACAACAGGAGCGCGAGAGGCCCTACGCGTTTCAGCCGGCGAATCTCTCCGCGTCGCGCGCACGCGCCGCAAGCCCGGCGCAAGCCGCGGCGAACCCGGCCGGCTCGGCGCGCTCGCGCGGCGGCGGAGATGGAATCCAACAAGGAGTCATCTGAGTGACCACCATGGCGAAGCCTCTGAACATCGATATTCCGGTCGTCCTGATCGCAGTGAAGGCGGTCTTTAGCGTCGCCAGCCTGTCGTTCGAGGGCGATCTTCCGGCGTCGATCTTTCACATGCAGCTGATCACGGGCGACGTCGCCGACTGGAAAGCCAGCGCCGACGTGATCGTAGTGTTCCACACCAACGCGGGTCATGTCGCCTTGCATGACGACGCCTACAACGTTGACAGAAACATCTCGACCGGCAATCCCTACAAGAAGTTGGTCAGGGATCTCCAGGATCGCGGCGTCCGTGTCGAACTCTGCGGCGCGACGGCGAAAGCCCATGGCTGGGGCAATGCGGACCTCCTTCCGGCCATCAAGGTCAACACCGACGCCATGTCTCGCACGATCGAGCTGACGCAGCAGGGCTATGTCAAGATCTCCGAATGATTGAGCTTCTCTCCGGGAGCGGAGCGGCGACGGGCGCGTCTTGACGTCAGATCCTGCTGGACCGCGCCGGGCCCGCCTGTGGCCGCTTCCGCTTCGCCCGGCGGGATATCGCCGGGCGGCTCCGTCAGCCTTCAGGCGTCGACCCATTCGAGCGCGGCGCGCCCGGCGGTCGACGCCAGCCTCGCCAGGACGTCCGGCATGCTCGGTCGTCGAGCGCTCTTTCAACAGACTGAAACAGCTCCGGCGCGTGGCGACGCGCCGCGACAAGCGCCTCGCCAGCCGCCGGCGGGGTCAGGGGCCGGCCGCTCCAGATCCTTTACGAGGACTCGGCGGGCTCCAAGGAGCAGGCGATCAACGCCGCGCGCCAGCTTATCGGCCGCGCCAGGGTCCCGCTGCTGCTCGGCCCCACCCTGTCGACCGAAATGTTCGCGGTCGGCCCCATCGCCAACCAGCGCTCGGTCCCGATCGTCGGCACCTCGACCACCGCCAGCGGCGTGCCGGACATCGGCCCCTTCGTGTTCCGCACCTCCCTGCCCGAGGCCGACGTCATCCCGGTCACGCTGCGCCACGCGCGCGACCGCCTCGGCGTCAAAAAGGTCGCCGTGCTCTACGGCCGCGACGACGCCTTCACCAAATCCGCCTATGACGTGATGAAGAAGGCGCTCGACGAGCTCGGAATCGACGTGCTGGCGACCGAGACCTTCGGCGCGAAGGACACGGATTTCTCGGCCCAGCTCACCAAGATCAAGAGCCTCGCGCCGGACGCGATCGTCGTCTCGGCCCTCGCCGACGCGGGCGCCGGAATCCTGCTCGCCAAGAAGGCGCTCGGGCTTGAATCGACCCGCGTCATCGGCGGCAACGGCATGAACTCGCCGACCGTGCTCGAGATCGCCGGGCCTGCGGCCGACGGCCTCATCGTCGGCAGCCCGTGGTTCGTCGGCAAGGCGGACGCGCAGAACCGCGCCTTCATCGCCGCCTATCGCGCGAAATATGGCGTCGATCCCGACCAGTTCGCGGCGCAGTCCTATGACGCGCTGAAGATCGTCGCCGCGGCGCTCGCCGCCGCGCCCGACCTTTCGGGCGACGCGATCCGGCAGGCGCTGCAGGCGACGAAGATCGACGGCGTCACCGGCCCGTTCGCCTTCGACGCGAGCCGCAGCCCGGCGATCACGAGCGGCGTGCTCGTGCTCGAAGCGCGCGGCGGCAAATTCGCGATCTTCAACTAGGCCGCCATGCTCGCGCAGCAGATCGTCAACGGGCTCGTCGCCGGCTCCGCCTATGCGCTGTTCGCGCTCGGCTTCACCCTGATGTTCGGCGTGCTCCGGATCGTCAACCTGACCTATGGGTTCTATTTTTCGCTCGGCGCCTATGTCGCGCTGTTCTTGACCCGCGCCGGCCTGCCCTTCGGCCTCGCCCTGCCTGCCGCCGCCGCCGCGACCGGCGTCGTCGCGGTCGCGCTCGATTTTGTGTTCCTTGCGCGGCTGCGCGCGCGCGAGGCGCCCGAACTCGCCTCCCTGATGGTCACGCTCGGCGCGACGCTGCTGCTCTATTCAGCCATGACCGCCCTGCTCGGCTCCGAGATCCGCCGCTTTCCCCCAGGCCTCGCCGACGCCGCGCCGTTCGTCATCGGGCCGGCGACGATCTCGCCGGCGCAGCTCGCCATCCTCGCCGCGGCCTTTCTGTTCGCGCTCGGGCTCATTCTCGTCCTGCGCGCGACAAAGACCGGCCTCGCCATGCGCGCCATGGCCGAAAACCCCGAGGCGGCCGAGCTGATGGGCATGGACACGGGCGCCGTGATGCGCCGCGTCTCCTTCCTGTGCGGCGCGATCGCCGGCGCGTCCGGCGTGCTGGTCGGGCTGCTCTACAACGCCATCACGCCCTATATGGGCGAAGCCATGGCCCTCAAGGGCTTCGCCGTCATCATACTGGGAGGGCTCGGCGACGTCGCCGGCGCGCTCATCGCCGGCCTCGTCATCGGCCTCGCCGAAGCGCTGACGGCGGGCTTCGTCTCTTCGCTCTACAAGGACGCCGTGGGCTTCCTGCTGCTCGTGCTCACGCTGTGGGCGCGTCCGCAGGGCCTGTTCGGCCGCGCCGCCGCGAGGCGCGCCTGAGCATGGCGGCCGCGCTCGACGATTTTTTGTGGACCTACCAGGGCGTGATCGCGGCGCTCGGCGTCAACGGTCTGCTCGCGCTCAGCATCTATGCGACGCTCGCCGTCGGCCAGCTCTCGCTCGGCCAGGCGGCGTTCATGGGTCTTGGCGCCTATGTCTCGGCGCTGCTCAGCCTCCATACCGGCCTGTCCTTTCCGGCCGTGCTCGCGCTGGCCATGGCCGCGCCGGCGGCTGGCGCGCTCCTTGTCGGCGCGCCGACGCGGCGGCTCTCGGGCGTCTATCTGGCGCTCGCGACCATCGCCCTTTGCGAAATCTTCCGCATCTTCCTCATCCAGTCCGAATTCGCCGGCGGCGCGCTCGGCCTGTCCGGGATTCCCGAGCGCGCGGGCTTCGCGCTGATCTATGGCGCGCTCGCCGCGGCGACGCTCGGCCTCGTGCTCGTGACGCGCTCGCGCGTCGGCCGCGCCATGGACGCGATCCGCCAGGACGAGGCGGCCGCGGCGGCGAGCGGGATCGACCTCGCGCGCTACAAGATGGCGGCGCTCGTCGCCTCGGCGGCGCTGGCGGGGCTCGCCGGCGCGCTCAACGCCCACGCCACGTCCTTCATCAGCCCCAACGAATACGGCTTCGACGCCGCCGTCGCGATCCTGAGCTACGCCCTGCTCGGCGGAACTGGCTCTCCCTTCGGACCTCTCGCCGGCGCGGCGATCCTGACCCTGCTGCCGGAGCTGCTGCGCCCGTTGCAGGATTTCCGGCTGGTCGTCAACGGCTTCATCATCGTCGTCGCGGTGCTGTTCATGCCGCATGGGCTG
The DNA here is from genome assembly GCF_044226135.1 of Methylocella sp. NCBI lineage: Bacteria > Pseudomonadati > Pseudomonadota > Alphaproteobacteria > Hyphomicrobiales > Beijerinckiaceae > Methylocella > Methylocella sp. The sequence continues at coordinate 41,238 of NZ_JBGAHM010000001.1, forward strand.
CTGCCGTGGCGCATGAGCCGCGTCGGGGCGAAGCCATGAGCGCGCCGCTGCTCGAGCTTGCCGGGCTGACGCTGCGCTACGGCGGGCTGACGGCCGTCGACGGAATTGACCTCTCCGTCGCGCCCAACGCGCTCGACGCGCTGATCGGCCCGAACGGCGCCGGCAAGACGAGCCTCTTCAACCTCATCTCGGGCTATGTCCGGCCGAGCGCCGGCGGCGTCCGCTTCGACGGCGCGGCCATCGAGTCGCTGTCCCCGGCGCGGCGCGCGCGGCTCGGGCTCGGGCGCACCTTCCAGAACCTGCGGCTCTTTTCCGAGGCGAGCGCGCTCGAGACCGTGCTCATCGGCATGCATGCGCGCCTGCGCGCGAGCCTGCCCGAGATTCTGGCGCGCGTCGGCCGTTTTCGTCACGAGGAGCGCGAGGCGATCGAAGAGGCCCGGGCGCTGCTCGCCTTCGTCGGGCTTGCGGGGCGGGAAAGCGCGCGCGCCGGCGCCCTGTCCTACGGCGACCGGCGCCGTCTCGAGATCGCCCGCGCCCTGGCGCTGCGGCCGAAGCTGCTGCTGCTTGACGAGCCGGCCGCCGGCATGAATCCGGCCGAAACCGACCGCCTCCGAACGCTGCTCGAAGCGGTCCGCGCGCGCGGGATCGCGCTGCTGCTGGTGGAGCATGACATGAACCTCGTCATGCGGCTTGCCGAGAAGATCACCGTGGTCAATTTTGGACGCCGCATTTTCGTGGGCCCGCCGCAGGACGCGCGGCGCGACCGCGCCGTGCTCGAAGCCTATCTCGGCGCGGGCGCAGGACGGGACGAAGGCGCGCGCGGACGATGACGGATTGTGTGCTGAAGGCGCGCGGGCTCGAGGCGGGCTATGGCGCGGGGCTCGTCGTCAAGGGGATCGACCTTGAGGTCCGCCGGGGCGAGATCGTCTGCCTCATCGGCGCGAACGGCGCGGGCAAAACGACGACGCTGCGCGCCCTGAGCGGCCTCATGAAGCCGCGCGCCGGCGAACTGCGTCTTGACGGCCGCGACGTCGCCGGACGCAGGGCGCATGAAATGACGGCGCTCGGCATGGCGCATGCGCCCGAAGGAAGACAGGTCTTCGGCGACATGAGCGTCGCCGAAAATCTCCTCGCCGGCGCCTATCTGGCGCCCGGGCGCGCCGAGACCGAGCGCCGGCGCAAGGCCGCGCTCGCGCTTTTTCCGCGTCTTGAGGAACGGCTTGCGCAGAGAGCTGGCCTGTTGTCTGGCGGCGAGCAGCAGATGCTCGCCATCGCCCGCGCGCTGATGAGCGCGCCGAAGCTCCTGTTGCTCGACGAGCCATCGATGGGCCTCGCCCCTCTGATGGTCCAGGAAATCTTCTCCATCCTCGCCCGCCTGCGCGCGGAAGGCGCGGCGATTCTGCTCGTCGAACAGAACGCGCACGCCGCTCTCGCCCTGTCCGACCGCGCCTATGTGCTCGAGCTTGGCCGTGTCGTGCTTGAAGGCGCGGGCGCCGAACTTTTGCGCCATGACGCTGTTTCCGCAGCCTATCTCGGCCGCGGAGGCTGAAGACGCGCGCGCCGATCGCGACCGATCGCGACCCTGCCGCGGTCTTTTCACGCGTCGTCGGGCGAGGCGCGTTTTCGCTCGCGCCGGCTTCGTTCACCATGGCGGGCGAAACCCGTTCATGCGCGGACCCGCTCGCGCTACTCTCCATTTTTTCAGGGCGCGCTTAAACGGCCAATCCGATGAAAGACGATCAAAAGACCCCCCTGCTGGAGGCGACGAAAGTCGGGCGCCGCGAATGGCTGTCGATCTCGCCGGGATTCGCCTATTACGCCGCGCCCATCGATCGGCGCCGCACGCGACGTCAGCGCACGCGCCTGCGCTCCGCCAAGCTGCTCGACGGCGCCAACGGTTTTCTCGCCGACTGCCAGATCTTCGACCGCTCCGAAGGCGGAGCGCGCGTTCGCCTGTTCGCCGCGCTCGCCCCAACCGCCTCCTTGCGCCTCTATGAAGATCGCCCCGAAGGCCTGTTCGAGGCGAGGCTCGTCTGGCGGAGCGACGGCGCGCTTGGCCTCGCGCTGACCCGGCCGGCGACGGGACGCGGCGTCGCGTTTCTTGATCTGTTGGCGCTGCGCAACCGCCGCTACGCGGTGACGGACTGACAACCGGGCCTTTTGCGGAAGCGCGTGCGCTTCGCCATGCGTCGAGACCGGGAACGCGCGTCACTCCGCTTCAAGCACGGCGCCGCGTTCGGTCACGACGCGCCACCGCCCGTTGCGATTTTGTACCGAAAGGACGGAGCCGAGATCGGGAACGACCGCGCCCGGCTTCGCCTCGACGCGGCCCTTCGGACCTTCGACGACGAGCGCGCCCTGAGGCGCGACCCTCAGGACATAATTTTTTACGACTGTCTTTCCGCCAGGGCCTGGATCAGCGTTGCGCCCGCCCGATGCGCCGATTGAGCCCGTGGCGTTGAAATCGACCGCCGCGCCGGACGCAACTGGCTCCCGTTGAAGTTTGGAGCCGCCGATCGGCTGGGCGAAAATCATCAGATGCTCCACGCCGCCGAACATGGGCCTGCTGTTGTCGCGCGACAACATTGCGCCTGCGAAAGCGACCGACCCCAGGGCCGCGGCGACGCCCGCCAAGACCAGCATGCGGTCGACGGTCATCACAGCGCCGCGCGCAAGGGCATGGCCGCCGGCCCATTTCGCTCCGGCGGGCGAGCCGAAGCCTCCCCCGGCGTCAAACGCTCCGCGCCGCGACGACGCCTCGACGCGGGGCAAAGGCGCGCCGCCCGGCGCCGATCGGCGCGCGGCCTTTCCGCCGCGTGGCGCCATAACTCTGTTGGTCGTCATCCCATGCGTCATGGCGTATGGCTCCCTGCCGCGCGTCGCGGCGCCCATGGTTTCATGCGATGAATTCGCGCGCGTCCTTCAGCGAGGGGAACATCCTGCGTCCAAGCAGGGTCTCCACCTCGACGGTGCCGTCGGTGAACTGGACATAGGCGCGGTCCTTGACCCAGCCGCGCTCCAGAATCTTGCGGGCCGTTGCGCGCGGGGCGACGGCCGCCGCATGCCGCTGCGGCGGCGGCCGAAGCTTCGCGTCGACGGACGGCTGCGTCCGCTCGACCGTCCGATCGCGCGCGATTGACGCGCCTGCGGCAGGCGCCTTCGACTGTTGCGACCGCGCGACGACCGCGTCAAAAAATCTGTTGAGCGCGCCAAATCCGGTCTGCAGCGCGCCGATGACGGCGATCCCCAGTCCGCTGATGATGGCGCACTGGGCGACCATCGCGAAATCGAGCCGCAGCGCGCCCGCAGCGTTGAGTTGCGGCGTCGAAAGCAGCAGCGCCCATCCGGCGGCGACGATGATGAAGCCTGTCCAGGTCAGTTTTTCAAAAATCATCCTGTTGCGTCCTTCAAGCTTGCGCCGATCGTCAGCGCGAAATTTCCGTCTTCGGGACGAACGTGAACTGCTCGACCAGCACGTCCTTCACGACGTCCGATCCGAGCCTCTGGTTGACCTTCGCGATCAATGAACTCGTCAGTCCGGCGATGTCGTATTTTTCGAGATGGGCGAAGTCGACCTTGTCGACGTAGAGCCGGCGGAACGCCTCGTCGGTGATGAAGGCGTCAGGCGGCGTCGGCAGCTTTTTCACGGCGTCGGAATCGACGAGATAGGAAAATTTCGCCACGACGTAGCCGGCGACCGACCCATCCGCGATGATCGGCACGCTCACGGGTTCGGTCTTGCGCTGCTCCACCTTCGCCGGCTTGTCCGGCTTCGAAGAGTCCGCCCCGAATTTCCATGTCGCTCCGACATAGGTCGACGCCACCATGACGATGATCATCCAGAACGCGGCCGCGGCGAGCTTGATCATCGTCCGCCGCCTCCTGGCGCCGGACCGATCGTGTAGGTGCCGTCCGACTCATGATCTTCGATCGCGCGCGCGATGATCGCCGCCACGTGGCGCACGGCGCGAAGCCTCAGCTGCAGCGTGGCAAGATTGCGCTCAAGCGCCTCCTGCAGGCCTGAAAGTTGCGCGCGCGCGCCGGCGTCGAGCGTCGCGCCGTCGAAAAGCCGCGCCGCCACAATCGACCGGTTGAGTTCAAGCAGGCCGAGGCTTTTCATCCGGCTCGCCTCGCCGAGCCTTTCGAGCTCATTGCGTCCAAGCGCCTGCGTTTCGGCGTCGAGCGTCTCAGCAAGACGATGGAGCATGCGTCGAAACGGCTCGCGCGCGTCATCCGCCAGGGCGGCCGTTTCGCCCGCGGCCGATCCCGCGCGATCATGTATGGAATCCATTCCCGGCGCGGCAAGAGTCATGACGTGTTCATCCATGCCGGGCCTCCTGCGCAAGGATGGACGGAGTCGCCTTCAAGACGCCGCGCGTCTGCGCCCTGGCTCGCGTTGGGTCCGCAATTCCGAGGTCGATCGTTTTTCCGAGTTCGCGGGCGATCTGTTCGGCGAACATCGAGCGCCAGACTTCGCCCGACGAGCCCGCGCCGAACACGCCCTCGCTTTTCGGCAATATGGCTTCGACGACGCTCTGGAGGAAAAACGTTTCAAGCCCCTTGCGCGCCTTGACCGCCGGATCGGCAGGCGCCGCAGAAGGAGGTTGCGCGGCGCGCGCGACCGCGCCCTGCGCGCCGGCGGCGGACGCTTCGCTTCGCGTCAATACGGAGGCGAAACTTGACGGCGAAGCCTCATCCGTCCGCATTCTGCGCAACCGCTCCGCCGCGGCCATGGCCGCGGTCGGATCCGCCGCCTGGGCGACCTCAAGAACGATGTCAGAAACCGGGCTGATCGACATGCAATGATCCTTAAATCCGCCGCGCGCCGCACTGGCTCAATATCAATCTTAGGGCTTGTCCGGACCTTGCGTCCCTCGTCGCAGGAATGCTTCGATCGCGTCGAGCACGCCCGACTTCTCCTCGAGCTTTCTGGCTTCGACGGACAACAGCTCGGCGTGGACTTCGGCGCGTCGCAGCTTCGCGCGTTCGGCCGACATGGCTTCGGACGCCGCGGCGACGTCCGCGTCGGCCTGCGCGATGTCCTTCTCGAGACCGTCCAGACGCTTCATCATGGCGCTTGCGAACAGGTCTCCGCAGGCTTCCCCGGCGCCGAGAAAGGCGAAAAGCTCCGCGCGTCTTTCGCGCAGATGAGCGAGGCGCCGGCGCGCCTGTTCAAGGCGCCATTCGGCGATGCCGTCGAGTTCGGCGGCGAGCGCGCGCAATCGCTTCGCTTTGCGAAGACGCTGGCGCATCAGCCGGTCGCCAGCCAGCCGGCGAAGCCTTTCGTGAAAAGCTCGAGCGCCTTTCCGCAGGTCAGATACAACAGGAACAGGCCTCCGGCCGCGACCGCCGGAACAGTGACGAAATAAATCGGAATCTGCGGCGCGAAGCGGGCCGCGAGCCCGATCGCAAGATTGACCGTCAAGGTGTAGACGATGAACGGACTGGCGACGCGAAGAGACAGCAGGAACGCCTGTCCGAGCGTGTCGACGATTTCGACGAGGCCGGCGCGCGGATCGAACCGGCCCGACACGGGCCAGGCGACGTAGGACGCGACAAGGCCCCGCAACACCTCCCAGTGCAGATCGGCCAGAAAGAACAGCGCCAGCGCGGCCGACGAGATGAGCGAGACGACGGCGGGATTTTGCTCGGCCTGTTCGGTCAGCGGCGTGAGCGGGCTCGTCAGGCCGATCGCCATGGCGATCGTGGCGCCGGCCATGTCGAGCGCCGCGAAGAAGACGCGGCCGAGAAAGCCGATCAGCGCGCCGGTCGCGCTTTCGGCGAGGATGATCGCAATGAGCGTCGCAGGAGACGCGCCGGCGACCCGGGGCTCGACCTCCCCGAACAGAAGCGGCGTGAGGCCGAGCGCGAGCGCGAAGGCGACGAACAGGCGTATGCGCGCCGGAATCCTGGCGCTGGAGACGCCCGGCATGAGCATGAGGCAGGCGCCGACGCGGCAGAACAGCACGAAGGCCGTGAGCACGCCGTTTGGAAGCGACGCCGTCAAGAGATCGCCCCGAGCGACTTGATCTGGACGCCGCGCGCGATTTCAAGATGCGACAGCACGGGCAAGGTCGCAAACAGCCGCTCCACCACCATGCGCACATAGGGACGCGCCTCGGGCGCCGCGACGAGGACGAAGCGCCGGCCCGCATCCATATGGGAGCGGATGACGGCCGACGCCTCCTTGCTAAACGATTCGACCATCGTCGGGTCGAGGTCGAATTCGACCACCTCGCCCTTGGCGTCGCGCTTGAGGCTCTGATGGAAAGCGAGATCCCAGCGCGCGCCGAGGCGCAGCACGTTGAGCACGCCGCCCTCGGCGAAATCGCCGCAGATCTGCGGCGCCATCCGCATGCGCACATGCTCGGCCACCTGTTCGGCGCGGCGCGCATGCGGCGCGATCTCCGCGACCGCCTCGAGGATGAGATGCAGGTTGCGGATCGAGACGCGCTCGGCGAGCAACAGCTTCAACACCGCCTGCAGTCCGGAAAAGGAGATCTGCGACGGACATACGTCGTCGATCAGGCGCTTGTAGTCAGGCCCCAGCCTGTCGAGCAGAATGCGCATGTCCTTGTAGGACAGCAATTGCGAAAGATTGTTGCGAATGATCTCGCTGAGATGGGTCAACAGCGCGGACACATTGTCGACCGGGCTGTAGCCGTCGCGCTTGAGTTCGCTTGCGAACGCCTGCGACACCCACATGGCCTTCATGCCGAACGCCGGTTCGCGGCATTCCTCGCCGGGAAGATTCGGCCGCCGTCCGTCGCCGACGATGACGAGAAGATCGCCGATGCGCAGTTCGTTCGCCGCGGCGAGCGCGCCATGGATGCGGATCTCGTAGGATTTGGTCGGGATGGCGAGGCTGTCCGAGAGCTTGATCTCCGGCACCACGAAGCCGTACTGGCGCGCGAATTTGCGCCGCATCTTGGCGACCCGCGCGGCGAGCTCGTTATGCGAGGCGACGAGGCGCGCCGAAAGCTGCTTGCCGAGGCACAGCTCGATCTCGGGCGAGCGCATCGACTCCTTGAGCGACTCCCGCGCCTCGATGGCGTCGCGGCGCTCCTCCTCCGCCTTGCGCGCAGCCTGCTCGGCCTGCTCGCGCGCCTGGCGCTTCGGCCCCTCGAAGCTCACAAAGGCCAGCACGCCGCCGAGCGCGGCGAAGGGAAAGAACGGCAGGCCCGGCGCGAGCGCCATGCCGAACATGAGCGCGGCGGCCACAAGCAGGGCGCGCGGATATTTGACGAGCTGCGTCACCACCGCGGTTTCGGCCGCGCCCCTGACTCCGCCCTTCGACACAAGCAGGGCGGCGGACAGTGAAATGATGAGCGCCGGGATCTGCGACACGAGACCGTCGCCGACCGACAGCTTGGCGTAGACGTCGGCCGCCTGCGCGAGCGGCATGCCGTGGCGCGTGGCGCCGATGACGATTCCGCCGAAGATGTTCACCGCGAGGATGACGAGGCCGGCGACGGCGTCGCCGCGCACGAATTTCGAGGCGCCGTCCATGGAGCCGAAGAAGGAGCTTTCTTCTTCGAGTTCGCGCCGGCGCCGCTGCGCCTCCTTGTCGTCGACGAGGCCGGCCGACAGATCGGCGTCGATGGCCATCTGCTTGCCGGGAATGGCGTCGAGCGTGAAGCGCGCGCCGACCTCGGCGATGCGGGTCGCGCCCTTGGTGATGACGACGAAGTTCACCGTGATGAGGATCGCGAACACGATCAGGCCGATCACGAAGTCGCCGCTCATGACGAGCTTTGAAAAGCCGCCGATGATGTAGCCCGCCGCCGTCAGCCCGTCCGCGCCGTGCGACAGGATGAGCCGCGTCGTGGCGATGTTGAGCGCGAGCCGCAGCAGGGTGGCGACGAGAAGCACGGTCGGGAAGGCTGAGAAGTCGAGCGGCCGCTCGATCCACAGCGCCACCATCAGGATCAACACGGACAGGGCGACCGAGAAGGCGAGGCCGAGGTCGATCAACAGGGGCGGCAGCGGCAGGAAGAAGACTGACAGGATCGCGATGATGCCGCAGGCGAAGCCGATGTCGCGCATGCTCTTGCGCGCGGCCGGGGCCGGGGCGCTCAATGTGATGTCGGTCATGGGTCGGCGGATCTCCCTTCGCTCGCAGCGAAGATGGAGCCTGCGCCTTGCGCGGGCGTTGCGGCGCGCGCCCTCCCCGTCCGGCCGCGTCTCAGCCTTTCGCCAGCCCTATCGCGTCTTTCCTGTGGGGCGCAGGCTCCGCCACGGGCCTGCGCGCATAGCGCTGCGCCAGCACGGCGCAGGCGAAGAGCTGGATCTGATGGAACAGCATCAGCGGCAGCAGGAACAGGCCGAGCGCGGCGTTGGGGAACAAAATGCTCGCCATGGGCAGGCCGCTCGCCATGCTTTTCTTGGAGCCGCAGAAGACGATGGCGATCTCGTCTTCCTTCGAGAATCCAAGCCGGCGCGCGAGCCAGGTCGAGAAGACGAGCGCGATCAGGAGAATGGCGAAATCGAGCGCCATGACGACGCCGAGCGCCTTCCAGCTCAGCAGCGACCACACGCCCGCCGCCGTGCCTTCGGCGAAGGCGACATAGACGATGAGCAGGATCGAGCCGCGGTCGACGATCGAGGTGATCGCCTTGTGGCGGTGGAGAAAGCCGGCGATGAAGGGGCGCACGGCCTGCCCGAGCGCGAAAGGCAGCAGCAGCTGCAGCGACACGTCCTCGACCGCCTTGAGGCTGATCCCGCTCCCGTCCGTCGCCATCAGCAGGGCGACGAGCGCGGGGCTCAGCGCCACGCCGATGAGGTTCGAGGCCGAGGCGCTGCAGAGCGCCGCCGGAACATTGCCGCGCGCGATCGAGGTGAAGGCGATCGACGACTGGATCGTCGACGGCATCAGGGTCAGGTACAAAAGCCCCTGCGAGAGGTCGCGCGGCAGGACGCTGGCGAAGCCCGCGCTCGCCGCGACGCCGAGAATTGGAAACAGGACGAAGGTCAGCCCGAACACGACCGACTGCAGGCGCCAGTGCGTCAACCCCTCGACGACGGCCTTGGGCGCGAGCCGCGCGCCATAGAGAAAGAACAGCAGCGACACCGCCAGGAACGAGGCATGGTCCATGACGACCGCCATCGCGCCGCGCGCCGGCAGGGTCAACGCCAGCGCGACCGTCCCGATGAGGGCGAAAAGATAGGGGTCGATCCCGAAGCGCGACAGAAGCTTGCGACTGAGCATGGCGAAACCCGGCGAGGACGATGCGTCTCTTTGTGTTTTCCCGAAGCAGGCGGCGCAAGTCTTTCCGCGCCGCACGACGCCGCTCCGCAGCGGCTTTTGCGCCGGGCGAGGCGCAGGAGCGACGGCGGGCCGCCGCGCCCAAATTGCGGCGCTGGAACGCGTTCGGCGTTCATCGAGTCGCGAATGAGCTCTAACATCTTGTTTTTACAAATTTTTTAAACGTGAATGCCTGCAATTTCTAATGAAAACGCTCTAGCGCCGCGTCGCGACGCTCGAGGTCAGGTCCCAGTCCGCCGGCCCGCCCTCCGGCGCGCGAGGACGGGCGCGCATGGGCGCAGGGGCCGGCGCCGCGGCCGCAGAAGCCGACGGACGCGTCGCGGGCGCCGTGGGAATCGCGCCAGGCGGGCGCAGCGCGTTCCTGAAATATTCGTCGGGAACGCCGGCTTGCGGCGCGGGGCCCGGGCCGGCCTGGATCACGTCGTTGCGCAGCGACGGATCGCGCGCCTCGGCGACGTCGAGATCGTCCTCGATCTCGGGCGGATCCGGCAGGCCGTCCGGCGCCGGCGGAGCCGGGCGCTGCGGCGCGAGGCTTGGGGCGAACGGCGCGGGGCGCGGCGCGATGAAAGGTTTGCAGATGCGGCGCGGCCCGGTCGAAGTCGCCCCATGCATCGCGAGATCGACATGGATGTGGTTATAGTGAAAGACGTTCGAGCCCGGCCCCAGCACCGTCGTGAAATAGGAGCAGGCGCCCATGTGGACCGACTGGAGGAAGCCGCGGGTCTGGTCGTCGCCCCTCGTCCAGTCGCGCGCGATCTTCAGCTCGCGCCCGTCCGACAGGCGGAAGCCGCCGATGTCGAGGGCGTTGCCGAAGGCGTGCTCCGACAGCCGCCCATGCGTCGAGCCGTTGATGCCGCGGCAGGAATAGGCGCCCATGCCGACGATCGCCGTGACCCGCGCCCCGAAATGGGCGGCGGCCTCGGGCTGCACCACCTCGGCGACCCAGCGGTTCAGCGTCGCGACCATCGGGCAGTCGAGCACATAGGGCGCGCTGAACGACACTTCGCCGCCCTGCAGGGCATAGACCTTGAGCGGCTGGGTCAGACCGCAGATGCCCGGTCCGCTGATCTCGCGCGCCGGCTGGATGAAGGCTGAAAGCGCGAAGGGGCGCTGCGCGAAGCAGGCTTTTTCGGCCTGCGTGCGCCAGGCCGGCCGGCGCGGCGGCTCATAGTTCGAGCAGCCGCCGAGCGAGCCGAGGAGCGCCGCGAGCGCGGCGAAGGGCAGGATGCGACGCGCCATCGGCGCAAAGTGAGCGCCAATCTTTAATCTGGGCTAAAGGTTTGCGGTTAACGGAGCTTTCACGCGGCGGCGTGTGTTTCGCGCGGCGCGCCCGCCTGCGGGCATATGCGTGGGCGTCATTCGCAAGCTTCAAATGCGCAAGCGTCGGAGCGGAGGGTCAATGGCGAGTCTTGAAGCCGCGCCGGGCGTCTTTATCGGCGAGGAGGAGCTGAAAATCTCCTTCGCGCGCGCCTCGGGGCCGGGCGGCCAGAACGTCAACAAGGTCGAGACGGCGGCGTGTCTGCGCTTCGACGCCTGGAATTCGCCCTCGCTCGACGAGCGCGCCAGGCGCCGCCTGCTGACGCTCGCCGGGACACGGGCGACGCGCGAGGGCGAGATCGTCATTTTCGCGCAGACGCATCGCTCGCAGGAGCTGAACCGCAAGGAGGCGACCGAACGGCTCTTCGCGCTGATCGCGGAGGCCGTCAAACGCCCGAAATTCCGGGTGAAGACACGCCCGTCGCTGTCGGCGAAAAAACGCCGCGCGGATGAAAAGACCGCGCGCGGGGCGGTCAAGAAGCTGCGCCGCGCGCCGACGGACTGATTTTTTGCCGCGCGCGCACGGGCGGCGAGCCGCCGGCGCCCAACAGAAAAAGAAAAGGCGCCGCGAAGGCGGCGCCCTAAGTTTTCGCGGGCGAACCTTCGCCCGCCCTCCCCGGCCTTTCAGGCCGTCAGCCTTGGCCTCAGGCGGCCATGCCGCCGTCCCGGGCGCGGCGCTCCTGCATGAAGCGGTCGAACTCCTCGCGGTCGCGGGCGCGGCGGAGGTTCTCCATGAACTCCACGAACTCCCGTTCGGCGGCGACGAGCTTGCGGCGCTCTTCCTCGAGACGGGCGAGTTCAGCGTCGCGCCAGTCGTCAAAGGCCTGGTTGCCGCTTGAATGCATCGCGCTCCAGCCGCGGGAGAAGTTGGACGAGCCGACCGAAGACCAGCGGAAATTCACCGCGCCGTCCCATTTTTCGCGCGCGAAGGAGAACAGGTCGCCCCGGTAGCCGCTGCGCTTCTGCCAGAACTTGAAGCCGATCACGCCGACGCCGAGCGGCCAGTAGAGCATGAAGCCGAACACGGCCGCGGCGATCTCGAGCGGCTTCCAGCCCATGCCGCAGGTCGCCGCCCTCGCGGTCGCGCGGGCGAAGCCGGGATCGTAGGGTTTTCCCATTTCAGGGCTCATCAACAAGGCTCCTCGTCGCCGGGCGCGGGCGTGGCCCTGCGCTCAAGGACCGGGACTGCACATTATGTAAGGAGCCCGTGACCGGCGTCGAGGCCGACTTTCAAAAATTTAATGTCCACGCTCAAGCCTGCCTGACGAGCCCGAGCAGCGCGCGCTGGATGACGTCATTGCCGGCGCAGACCGTGCCCTTGTCGAGCATGGCCGCGCCGCCGTCGGCGTCGGTGACGAAGCCGCCCGCCTCCTTCACCATGACGATTCCGGCGGCCATGTCCCACGACTTGAGGCCCCGCTCCCAGAAGCCGTCATAGCTGCCGGCGGCGACATAGCAGAGGTCGAGCGCGGCCGAACCGAGCCTGCGCACATTGCCCGCCTCCCTCATCACGGCGGCGAGCTCGTCCTGGAAGCGCCTGTGCTCGGCCCGCTTGCCGATATGCGGCGCGCCGCAGCCGATCAGCGCGTCGGCGAGGCCGCGGCGGGCGGCGACGCGCAGGCGCCGGTTGTTGAGATAGGCGCCCTGCCCCTTTTCAGCGACGAACATGTCGTCGGTCGCGGGATTGTAGACGAGGCCCGCGACGATCTGGTCCTCGCGCACGAGGCCGATCGAAATCGCGAAGATCGGCAGGCCATGCAGGAAATTGGTGGTGCCGTCGAGCGGGTCGATGATCCAGGTGTGGGTCTTGTCGGCGCCTTCGACGACGCCGCTCTCCTCCATCACGAAGCCATAGCCGGGCCGGGCCTTGGACAGCTCCTCGAACAGGGTTTTTTCGGCCTTCTTGTCGGCCGCCGAGACGAAATCTCCCGGACCCTTCACCGAGACCTGAAGATTCTCGACTTCGCCGAAATCGCGCTTCAGGCCGCGTCCGGCCTTGAGCGCGGCGCCGGTCATGACGTTCATGAGGGCGGAGCGAATCATCCTTCGGCCCTGCGCAGATAGGCGACCTCATTGGTGTCGACGACGATTTTCTCGCCGGCGGCGATGAACGGCGGCACCAGCACGCGCAGCCCGTTCTCGAGCACGGCCGGCTTGTAGGACGAGGCCGCCGTCTGGCCGCGCACGACGGGATCGGCCTCGACGATCTCGAGCGTCACCTGCTGCGGCAGGCGGATCGAGATCGGCCGCGCCTCATGAAGCTGGAGCGTCACCTTCATGCCGTCCTGCAGGAAGGCCGCGCGCTCGCCGACGAAATCCTTCGGCAACTCGATCTGCTCATAGGAGTCGAGGTCCATGAACACGAGACTGTCGCCGTCGGCGTAGAGGAAGGAGAAGTCCTTCAGCTCGAGCTCGACCGCGTCGACCGTCTCGTCGGCGCGAAAACGCTCGTTGAGCTTGCGCCCGTCGATCAGATTCTTGAGCTCGACCTGATTGAAGGCGCCGCCCTTGCCGGGCTTCACCGTGGTCGACTTCACCGCCACCCAGAGGCCGCCGTCATGCGAGACGACGGAGCCCGGCGCGATCTGGTTGCCGCTGATCTTGGGCATGACGCAAGCTCCGGAGAAAGGTCGGCGCGAAAGGGCGCAGGGGCGAGCGGCTCGCCCCGGTCCCGTCGCGGTCGAAGAGGCGCCAGCTTTTACGGCTTGGGCGCGGGGGCGGCCGGGGCCGCGGGCGTCGCGCCCGCCGGAGCGGCCTTCTGCTGCTCCTCGAGCTTCTTGCGCTCGTCCTCGGCGCGCTTCTGCAGCTCGGCCTGCAGCTTCTTCTGCTGCTCCTCGAGCACCTTGGGGTCGACCGCCGGTCCGTCGAAGGCCTTGCCGAAGCCGGCGAGCGGCACGCCGAAGGTCACGAGATTGTTGGCCTGGTTCTTGACGTCGACGTTGAGGACCGCGCCCTTCTTCATCTCGGCGATGGTCGCGCCCTTGATCTTGGCCTCGGCGAAGCAGCCGTTGGGGAAGCAGATTTCAAAGGTGCCTTCCTGCGTCGGGCCCTTGTCGACGGCGATGCGGAAGCCCGGCCGCAGCATCAGGCCGACCGGCATCAGCAGGCGGACGATGCGGAGATCCTCGCCCTTCACGTCATAGACGGCGAGCGCGAGGACCGGGGGCTGGTCCTTGGCCGAGCTGAAGTCGCGCGTCGTGTAGCAGATTTCCTTGTTGGCGGCCGGATCCTTGCCGCAGACCTTGGTCCAGTCGTTCTGGGTCGGCTGCAGCTCGACGCGGAAGGGCCCCTGCTGCGGCGCCGGCTGCGGCGCGGGCGAGCCGGGCTGGGCCTCGGCGGGCGCGGCCGGGGCCGGCGCGGCCGGCTTCTTTGGCTGCGCGAACGCCGCGGGCGCGACGAACAGGAGGGCTCCGGCGAGGCCCGCCGCGCCGAAGCGCTTCAACGAAAAAGACATCAAAATCCCCTTCAATTCATCGTGCCCGACAGGCGTCCGCGCGAATCCGCCTTACCTTCGCGACGCGACGCGCTCGGCCGGCGCCTCCTGCGGAGCGGCTCGCGCAGCGTTCCGGCCTTGCGGACGGAAGCGGCGTGCCGCCCACGCCGCGGCGGCCGCGGACGGATGTTTTTCTTCCGCCGCGACGGCGAAGGGGTTAACCAACATGTGCGCAACTGGCAAGCCCGCCCGCGCAAATGCCGACCGCCGCGCCGATGAAAGGGAGCGCCGACGCACGCGATGACGAACGCCAGGTTCCTGACCGCGCCCAAGACCGAGCCAGGGGCTGCGAGTCTGACCGCGCCGCGCGCGGCGCTCGCCGCCTGCCTCGCGCTGTCCTGCCTTTTTTCCGCCGGCCTCGCCGCGCCGCGCCAGGCGCAGGCGCAGGAGACGCCGCCGGAGGCGCGCCAGGAGACGCCGGCGGCGCCGGCTCCCGCCGCGTCCGGCCCGCGCGGGGCCATCGCGATGCATGGCGCGCCGCAGCTTCCCGAAGGCTTCGACCATCTGCCCTACGCCGACCCCGCGGCGGCGAAGGGCGGACGCCTTTCGATCGGCTTCCTCGGCGCGTTCGACAGTCTCAACCCGTTCAATCTCAAGGCTGGCTCGACCGCGCAGGGGCTCAACGGCAACATCTTCGAGACGCTGATGACGCGCTCGCTCGACGAGCCCTTCACGCTCTACGGCCTGATCGCCGAGAGCGTCGAGACCGACCCCGGCCGCACCCATGTCGTGTTCCGCCTCAACCCGAAGGCGCGCTTTTCGGACGGGACGCCGATCACCTCGCAGGACGTGCGCTGGACCTTCGAGCTTTTGCGCGCGCGCGGGCGCCCGCAGCACCGCGCCGCCTATTCGGCGGTGAAGTCGGTCGAGACGCCCGACGCCCACACCATCCGCTACGAGCTCGGCGACGGCGCCGACCGCGAGCTGCCGCTCACTCTCGCCCTGATGCCGGTGCTCGCCCGCCACACGATCGACCTCGAGAAATTCGACGACGCGAGCCTCGCCGTCCCGACCGGCTCCGGCCCCTATCGCATCGCCGAGGTCAAGCCCGGCGAGCGCCTCGTCCTGAAGCGCGACCCCGACTACTGGGCGAAGGACCTGCCGGTCCGGCGCGGCCTTTATAATTTCGACGAGATCGACATCCAGTATTTCCGCGACGCGAACAGCCTGTTCGAGGCCTTCGCCGCGGGCCTCGTTGATTTCCGCGAGGAGACGAGCCCGACGCGCTGGACGCGCGCCTATGACTTCCCCGCCGTCCGCGACGGGCGCGTGCTGCGCGCCGCCCTGCCGATTGGCGGGCCGAAAGGCATGGAGGGCTACGCCTTCAACATGCGCCGCCCGCTGTTCCAGGACGTCAGGGTGCGCGAGGCGCTGGCCATGATGTTCGATTTCGAATGGATCAACGCCAATCTCTACAGTGGGCTGTTCCAGCGCACGAAAAGCTTCTTCGACGACTCCGAGCTCGCCTCGACGGGGCGGCCGGCGAGCGCGGCGGAGCGCGCCCTGCTCGCGCCCTTCCCCGGCGCCGTGCGCGCCGACGTCATGGAAGGGGCGTGGGCGCCGCCCGTCACCGACGGCACGGGCCACGACCGCCGCCAGCCGCGGCGCGCGCTCGCCCTGCTCGGAGAGGCCGGCTGGACGCTGCAGGACGGCCGCCTGATGAAGGACGGCCGCCAGTTCGCCTTCGAGATCATGGCGCGCGACCGCAATCAGGAGAAGCTCGCCCTCAATTACGCCGATTCCCTCGCCCGCATTGGCGTCGCCGCGCGCGTGCGCCTCGTCGACGAGGTGCAGTATCAGCGGCGGCGGCAGAAATTCGACTTCGACGTGATGACCGGAAGCTGGCTCGCCTCGCCCTCGCCCGGCAATGAACAGCGTTCGCGCTGGGGCTCGAAAAGCGCGTCGCAGGAGGCCTCCTTCAACCTCGCCGGCGTGCGCTCGCCCGCCGTCGACGCGCTGATCGACGCCCTGCTCAGAGCCCGCACGCGCGAAGACTTCGTCGCGGCCGTGCGCGCCTACGACCGCGTGCTTCTTTCGGGCTTCTATATCGTGCCGCTGTTCCACGCCTCCGAGCAATGGACGGCCTATTCCAGCGACCTCGCGCGGCCCGACGCCCTGCCCTCCTATGGCTCGCCGACGGGCGGGTCGACGCTCGACCTGTGGTCGCGCAAGGCGCTCGAGCGGCGCGCCGACCGCCCGCCCGGCTGAAGCTGGCGCGTGCTGAAATCCGCCGTCGCGCCCATTGGGGTTGATCGGTTGCGGGCGGACCATGTACCCTCCTGTCGGTTGCGCTGCGAAACGGGCCGGGCGCGTCAGCCGAAGCTTGAGCTTAAGCTGAGCCTTAGGGTACGATATTGGTTCGGAAGCGTTTCATTTGACGGGCGGTGCGTCGCCGCCCCCGCGTTCACCGGACGGAGAACGATCTTGACCGAACCCTTTTCCACGCGCGCCGGCCATGCGGCGCCCGTCTTTTGCGGCCGCCTCCGATGACCGGCTCCCCGCCTCCGCCCATCGCCATCGACTTCATCGGCGACGTGGCGAGCGCGCGCTGCTTCATCGGCCTGCGGCTGATCGACAGCGTGGTGACCTCGGTGCCGGGCCTTGCGGTCGACGTGCGCTGGCGCCCGTTCCAGATCGACCCCGACATCCCCCGCTCCGGCCTTGTCCGCGCCGACTATCTCATCGAGCGCTGGGGCTCGCAGAGACAGGCGCGCGAGGCGCTCGAGGACATGCAGGCCGAAGGCGAGGAATTCGGCCTCAAATTCGCCTTCGACAGAATCCTGCGCCAGCCCAACACCTTCGAGGCGCATCGCCTGATCCGCTACGCGCGCAATTTCGGCGTCGAGCTGAGCCTTGTCGAGCTGATGTTTCGCGCCTTTTTCATCGAGGGGCTCGACATCGGCGACCGCGGCGTCCTTCTGACGCTCGCCGCGCAATGCGGCGTCGACCCGGAGCTGGCCGAGGCCTATCTGAGGCTCGGCGACGACGTCGAAGCGCTGAAGCTCGAACTTTCCGGCTTCCGCACGCTCGGCGTCGACAGCGCGCCGCGCTTCATCATCGCCGGCAAGGAGACCCTGCCCGGCCTCGTGCCGGCGGAGGATTTCGCCGAGGCGCTGTTTCGCGCCGTCGACGTGGACTGAACCGCCGGGCCAAACCCCATAGATCCGGTTGTGGCCGGGCCGCCGCAAGGCCGCGAAACGGACGGCCCGCGCAACCGTCCGGCGCGCCCGCGCCCCGGCTTCGCCCGGCACGCGGGCGCCTGCGCCATGTTCGCGCTTGGGCCTGTTCGCGTGTGGGCCATGTTTGCGCTTGGGCCGGTTTCGGTTAACGAAATCTCAACATGGATGGTCAGATCATCTGCGCGCCCATGCGCTTTCCGGAGTTTCGATGAAATTCACCAAGCTGCGCATCGCCGGATTCAAGACTTTCGTCGAGCCGACCGAATTCCTGATCGAGCCCGGGCTCACGGGGATCATCGGGCCGAACGGCTGCGGCAAGTCGAATCTGGTCGAGGCGATGCGCTGGGTGATGGGCGAAACCTCGTCGAAGAACATGCGCGCCTCGGGCATGGACGACGTGATCTTTTCAGGCGGCGGCAACCGTCCCGCCCGCAACATGGCCGAGGTCGCGCTGTTCCTCGACAACAGCGAACATCTCGCGCCCGCCGCCTTCAACGACCATGACGCGCTCGAGGTCTCGCGCCGCATCGAGCGCGAGCAGGGCTCGACCTACCGCGTCAACGGGCGCGAGACGCGCGCGCGCGACGTGCAGCTCCTCTTCGCCGACGCCTCGTCCGGCTCGCGCTCGCCGGCGATGGTGCGGCAGGGGCAGATCGGCGAGATGATCTCGGCGAAGCCGCAGGAACGCCGCCGCATCCTTGAAGAGGCCGCGGGCGTCGCCGGCCTGCATTCGCGCCGGCACGAGGCCGAGCTTCGCCTCAAGGCCGCGTCCGAGAATTTGCAGCGCCTCGAAGACATTCTCCAGCAGATCGACAGCCAGACCAAGGGGCTCGAGCGGCAGGCGCGGCAGGCCGCGCGCTACCGCGACCTCGCGGGTTCGATCCGCCGCGCCGAAGCGCTGCTGGCGCTGATCCAGCGCCGCGAGGCCGAGGCGGCGCTGGCCGAAGCGCAGGCCGAGCTTGCGCAGGCGGGCCGCGACGTCGAGGAAAAGACCCGCACGCAGGCCGACGCCGCCCTGGCGCAGGGGCTCGCCGCGCACGCCCTGCCCGCCCTGCGCGACGCCGAGCTTGCCGCGGCGAACGAGCTGCAACGCCAGATTCTGGCGCGCGAGGCGCTCGACGGCGAGGAAAAGCGGGCGAAGGCGCGCAGCGCCGAGCTCAAGCGCCGCATCGAGGAAATGTCGCGCGACCTCACGCGCGAGCGCGTCCTCGTCGCCGACGCCGCCGGCGCGATCGAGCGGCTCGACGAGGAAGACGCCCTGCTCGCCGAAGCGGGCGCGACGCAGGCCGATGACGAGGTCGCCGCACGGGCCCGGCTGGTCGAGGCCGAGGCCGCGCTCGCCGGCGTCGAATCGGAGCTCGCCGAGGCGCAGGAGGCGCGCGCCCAGGTCGAGGCGCGGCGCGCGGCGCTGGAGACGAAGCTGCGCGACGAACGCCAGCGCCTCGCCCGCGTCGAGACGGATCTCGCCAGGGTCGCGCAGGAGCGCGAGCAGCTTGCGGCCGAAGCCGGCCCCGAGAGCGACGTGGCGACGCTCAGTGAAGCGCTCGAGGCCGCGCTGGAGCGCGCGCAGGCCTGCGAGGACGAGATCGCCGCGCTGGAGGCGGCGCAGGCCGACGCCAAAATGACGGAGGCCGCGACGCGCCAGCGCGCGCTCGAGGCCGAGCGCAAGGCGCAGAAGCTCGGCACCGAGGCGCAGACGCTGGCCAAGCTGCTGACCGCCCGGACAGGCGACTTCTGGCCGCCTGTGACCGAGGAGATCACGGTCGCGCGCGGCTTCGAGGCGGCGCTCGGCGCGGCGCTCGGCGACGACCTCGACGCCTCGACCAACCCATCCGCCCCCGCCCACTGGGTCGAGACCGACCGGCGTGGCGACCCGGAGCTGCCCGACGGCTGCCAGCCGCTGTCGGAACTCGTCACGGCGCCCGAGGCGCTGGCGCGGCGGCTCAACCAGATCGGCCTCGTCGCCCGCGTCGACGGCTCGCGGCTGCGCGACGCGCTGAAGGCCGGCCAGCGGCTCGTCTCGAAGGAAGGCGACCTGTGGCGCTGGGACGGATTCGCGCAGGCGGCCGAGGCGCCGACGCCGGCCGCGCGCCGCCTCGCCGAAAAGAACCGCCTCGGCGACCTGACGCTCGAGGCGGACGCGGCGCGCGAGATCGCCGAAGAGCTGCGCGCGGCGGCGCAGGAGGCCGAATCGGCGCTCGCCGCCGCGGCCGCCGCCGAGACGGAGGCGCGGCAGGCGCATAAATCGGCGCTGCGCGACGTCGAGGCCGCCCGCGCCGCCCACGCCGCGGCCGAGCGCGCGCAGGCGAGCGCCGCCGCGCGGGCCGGCGCGCTCGAAGAAAACGCGGCGCGTCTCACTGAGGCGCGCGAGGAAGGCCGCGAGCGCTACGCCGGGGCGCAGGCCGAGCTTGACGAACTCACTGACGCGGCCGAGCTCGTCGAACGGCTTGAACTCGGCAGGGCGCAGGCCGCGCGCGAGCGCGCCGTGGCCAATGAGGCCCGCGCCGCCCTCCAGACGCTCGCGCGCGACGCCGAGACGCGCGCCCGCCGGCGCGAGGCGATCACGCGCGAACGCCAGTCGTGGATCGCCCGCTCCGAAGGTTCGGGCGGGCAGATGGACGAGCTCGAAGAGCGCCTCGGCGCGGCGCAGGAGGAGTTCGAGCGCCTCGCCGACGCGCCCGACGCCTTCATTCTGACGCGGCGCAATCTTTTCAGCGCGATCGAAGCGGCCGAAGCGGCGCAGAAGGCCGCGGCCGACCGCCGCGCCGCGGCCGAAGCCGGGCTCGCCGGCGCCGACAAGGCGGCGCGGGCGGCGCTCGACGCCATGGGCGCCGCGCGCGAGCGCAAGGCGCGCGCCGAAGCCCGGATCGAGGCCGCCACGACGCGCCACGACGACGTGCTGCGCCATATCCAGTCGGAGCTCGACTGCGGGCCGGCCGAACTTCTGGCGCTCGCGCGGCTTGGCGAAGGCGAGGCGCCGCCCCCGGCGGCCGACGTCGCGCGGCGGCTCGAAGCGCTGAAACAGGACCGCGAGCGCCTCGGCGCGGTCAATCTGCGCGCCGAGGAAGAACTTACCGAGGCCGAGGCCGAGCGCGCCCGCCTCGCCGCCGAGCACGAGGACCTGACCGAGGCGATCCGCCGGCTGCGGCAGGCCATCGCCAGTCTGAACAAGGAAGGCCGCGAACGGCTGCTCGCAGCCTTCGAGAAGGTGCAGGCGCATTTCAAGGACCTGTTCTCGACCCTGTTCGGCGGCGGCTCGGCCGAGCTTCAGCTCGTCGAATCGGACGACCCTCTCGAAGCCGGGCTCGAAATCCTCGCCCGGCCGCCCGGCAAGAAGCCGCAGGTGATGACGCTGCTCTCCGGCGGCGAGCAGGCGCTGACCGCGATGTCGCTGATCTTCGCCATCTTTCTCACCAATCCGTCGCCGATCTGCGTGCTCGACGAGGTCGACGCCCCGCTCGACGACGCCAACGTCGAACGCTTCTGCGATCTCCTTGAAGACATGCGCGGCAAGACCGAGACGCGATTCATCGCGATCACCCACAATCCGATCACCATGGCGCGCATGAATCGCCTGTTCGGCGTCACCATGGCCGAGCGCGGCGTGAGCCAGCTCGTCTCGGTCGACCTCGAAGCCGCCGAACGCCTGCTCGACGTCGGGTGAGGCGGCCGCTGCAAAAGCTTTGGCAAGAGCCTGCGGCGATTTGGCCGTATCTTTATTTTCCTAGTCAAATCAGCTTATTGACGATAAGCGCCTAAGTCTTGACAGGGATTTGAGGCGCTCATATGTTGCGCCGGCTCGCAAGAGCCGCGCCTGCCGACGCTTTATTTTCTTCTCGCTCGACGCTCCCGCTTTCCGCTCAGGCGCTCAGCGCCTTCGCCCTTCCGGCCCCGCCGCGGGCCGACGCTCGATTTTCGGGCGAAGGCGACCTATAGATGCGCGAATCGAATAGATACGCGAATCGAACGCCTCGCGGCGAGTCGAAGCGGAAATTGGGAGGCGGATCCATGGGCGTTGGCGACAGGCCGGACGCGGCGGGCCGCAAGGGCGACGACGACGGCCGCAAGGCCGCAGACGCGCCGCTTGACCCCGAGGCCGCGGCGCTGCGGGCGCGGCTCGACCGGCTCGCGGTCGATCTTCGCGCCTCGGACGAGGCGCAGGCCCCGGACGACGCCGCGGCGGAGGCTTCGGCGCGCACCATGGGGAGCGCGATGAGCCTTGGCTTTCGCGTGCTGACGGAATTCGTGTCGGCGGTCGCCGTCGGCGCGTTCGTGGGGTGGCAGATCGACTCCTTCGCCGGGACGTCGCCCCTCTTTCTCCTCGTTCTCCTCATGCTGGGGACGGCGGCGGGGTTCTGGAACGTGTATCGGATCGCCGTCGGCCGGCAGGGTCTCAAGCCCTGAGACGGCGGGCGGAAGACCCGCAAGTTTGAAGACAGGCTCCTTCGGCGCGGCCGAGGGCGGATGAGACGGGGACACGCAAGTGGCAGAAAAGACAGATCCGATCCACCAGTTCGCCATCACGCCGATCCGCGAGATCCATCTGTTCGGCCTCGACCTCTCCTTCACCAACGCCTCGCTCTTCATGGTCATCGTCGCCCTGTGCGGCGCGGCGCTGATGATCGTCGGCACGGCGCGCAAGTCGGTCGTGCCGGGGCGGCTCCAGTCGGCCGCCGAAATGACCTACGAGCTCGTCGCCAACACGGTGCGCATGTCGGCCGGAACCGCAGGCATGAAGTTTTTCCCCTTCGTGTTCTCGCTGTTCATCTTCGTGCTGTTTTCGAACCTCGTCGGCCTCGTGCCCTACACCTTCACGGTGACGAGCCAGATCGCGGTGACCTTCGCGCTCGCCATGACGGTGATCTCGGTCGTGCTGATCTACGGCTTCATGAAGCACGGCAAGCACTTCCTCGACCTGTTCGTGCCCTCGGGCGTCAGCCCCGCGCTGCTCCCCTTCATCGTGATGATCGAGGTGATCTCGTTCATCTCGCGGCCGATCAGCCTCTCCGTCCGTCTTTTCGCAAACATGCTCGCCGGCCACATCACGCTCAAGGTGCTCGGCGGATTCGTCGCCTCGCTCCTCGGCGCGGGGGCCTTCGCGATCATCGCGCCGCTGCCTCTCGCGGGCGTCGTCGTGCTCACGGCCTTCGAACTGCTCGTCGCCGTGCTGCAGGCCTATGTGTTCGCGATCCTCACTTGCGTCTATCTGAACGACGCAATTCATCCGGGCCACTGAATAAACATCCAACAACAGATCAGCGCCCGCTTCCGCAAGCCAGGAGTAAATAATGGAATCCGTTGCAGCCAAATTCATCGGCGCCGGCCTCGCCGCCATCGGCATGGGCGCGGCCGCCATCGGCGTCGGCATGATCTTCGCCGCCTATCTCGGGGGCGCGCTGCGCAATCCCACCGCCTCCGACGCCCAGTTCGGACGCGCCTTCATCGGCGCGGCGCTTGCGGAAGGTCTCGGCATCTTCGCCTTCCTCGTGGCGATCCTTCTGCTGTTCGTGGTCTGACGCGAAACTTCGCCGCGCCCGCCGCAAGGCAGGGCGCGGCCCATCCCTTTCAAGACCCGCGCAGGATTTGACCGATGGCGGTTTCAGAAAATCTAGACTCCGGAGTGCATGTGCCCGTCGACATTGACCATGGCGCGCACGCCTTTCCTCCGTTCGACCCCAGCCATTATCCTTCGACGCTGTTCTGGCTCCTCGTCACCTTCGGCCTGCTCTATCTGGTGATGTCGAAGTTCGCCCTGCCGCGCGTCGAAACCATCCTGCGCGAACGCGACGAAAAGATCTCCGGCGACCTCAAGGAAGCTCATCTCGCGCGCGAGAAGGCCGCCGCCGCCGACGCCGAGCATGAGCGCAAGATCGCCGAGGCCCGCGGCAAGGCGCAGGCGCTGGCGCAGCAGACCCAGGCCAGGATCGCCGCCGAAAGCGACGGAAAGCGCCATGCGCTCGAAGCCGACCTCGCCGGCAAGCTCGACGCCGCCGAAAAGCGCATCCTCGAGACCAAGGCCGGCGCCATGCAGAACGTCGAATCCATCGCCGTCGACGCCGCCGCCGCCATCGTCGAGCATCTGACCGGCCGCCCGGCCGACACGGGCGCGATCGCCGCGGCCCTCAAGGCCTGACCCGGAGTCCGCCCCATGAACGCCGAATCTTTCGTCGCCGTCGGTTTCTTCCTTCTCGTCGGCCTGCTCGCCTATTTCGGCCTGCACAAAAAGATCGCCGACGCTCTCGACAAGCGCAGCGCGCGCATCTCGGTCGAGCTTGAGGAGGCGAAGCGCCTGCGCGCCGAGGCCGAGGCCGTGCTCGCCTCCTTCGCCAAGCGCCTTGAAGAGGCCGAGGCCGAGGCCGCCGGCGTCGTCTCCCAGGCGCAGGCCGAAGCCGAGCGTCTCGCCAAGGAGGCCGCGGCCCGTCTCGCCGAATTCGTTCAGCGCCGCACCAAGCAGGCCGAGGACAAGATCGTCGCCGCCGAGGCCCAGGCCATGGCCGAAGTCCGCGCCGCCGCCGCCGACGCCGCGACCAGGGCGGCTTCCGTCGTCCTCACCCATGAAGCCAAGGGCCCGCTCGGCGACCAGCTCGTCGAAAAAGGCATCGCCGACGTCAAGGCGCTGCTGCACTGAGGCCTGTCCGGCGCGCACCGCTCGCTTGCGGACATTCTGGGCGGAACGCGCGCGTTCCGCCCTTTCTTTTGCCTTGGCCTCAGGTTTCCAAGGCCCGTGTTTTGGTGTAGCGCTCACCCCGGAGCCGCCGCCGTGAATCGACCCTTTTCCTTCCGTCCGACCTCGCGCAAAGACGCAAGGCGCCGCCTCGGCGCCCTTGGCCTTTGCGTGGCCGCGGCGCTGGCCCTGCAGGGCTGCGGCCGGCGCGGCGCCCCCGAGGCGCCGAACGCCTCGGCCCCGGGCGCGCCGCCGCCGGGCGTGAGCGAGGCGCCGCTGACGACGCCGTCCGGCGTCGCGCCGCTCGATTCCGCCTCCGACCATGGTCCCCTGCGCACGCCGGGCGGCCCGCAGGCTGCGGGCGCGCAGAAGCCGCGCCGCCCGTTCCCCCTCGACCCCGTGCTCTGACGCGCCGCGGCCATGCATCATTTCACGTTGAAGAACGGCGTCCTCCACGCCGAAGACGTCGACCTCGAATCGCTCGCGGCCCGAGTCGGCACGCCGTTCTACTGCTATTCGGACGCGACGCTGAGGCGTCATTATCAGGTGTTCTCGGCCGCGCTCGAAGGGCTCGACGCGATGGTCTGCTTCGCCGTCAAGGCGAACTCCAACCAGGCGGTGCTCTCGACCCTCGCACGGCTCGGCGCCGGCATGGACGTGGTGTCCGAGGGCGAATTGCGGCGCGCGCTGGCGGCCGGGGCGCCGGCCGGGCGCATCACCTTTTCGGGCGTCGGCAAGACGCGGGCCGAGATGGCCTTCGCGCTCAGGGCCGGCATCTTCTGCTTCAACGTCGAATCGGAGCCGGAGCTTCTCGCGCTTTCCGAGGTCGCGGCCGGCATGGGCGCGACGGCGAGCGTCTCCCTGCGCGTCAATCCCGACGTCGACGCCCGCACCCACGCCAAGATCTCCACCGGCAAGGCCGAGAACAAGTTCGGCGTGCCGATCGCCCGCGCCCGCGACGTCTACGCTGGGGCGAAGACCCTGCCCGGACTCAGGGTCGCGGGGCTCGACCTGCACATCGGCTCGCAGATCACCGACCTCGAGCCCTTCGACTCGGCCTTCCGCCTCGCCGCCTCCTTCGTGCAGACCCTGCGCGGCGACGGCCATGAGATCGGCCATGTCGACGTCGGCGGCGGGCTCGGCATCCCCTATCGCGCGGGCGAGGACCCCGCGAGCTACCATCCCGACCGCTACGCCCGCGTGATCAGGGCGCGGCTCGGCGCCCTCGGCGTCAAAATCGTCTGCGAGCCGGGACGGCTCATCGTCGGCAACGCCGGCCTGCTCGTCACGCGCGTGCTCTATGTCAAGAAGGGCGAATCGAAGTCCTTCGTCATCGTCGACGCCGCGATGAACGACCTGATCCGCCCGACCCTCTATGACGCCTGGCACGAGATCACGCCCGTCCGCCCGCGCCCCCACGCGCCCGAAATCCTCGCCGACGTCGTGGGCCCCGTCTGCGAGACGGGCGACTATCTCGCGCAGGGGCGCGCCATGCCGGCGCCGCAGGCGGGCGACCTGCTCGCCGTGCTCTCGGCCGGCGCCTATGGCGCGACGCAGTCCTCGACCTACAACACGCGGCTGCTCGCGCCCGAGGTTCTCGCCCGGGGCGGCGAAGCCGCCGTCGTGCGGCCGCGCCCGAGCTATGACGATTTGATCGGACTCGACAAACTTCCGCCGTGGCTTGCGTAGACGTTGACGGCCCGGCCGACGCGCGGCGGCGCAGCTTGCCTCCGCGGTCCGCGCGCCGACATAATGGGCCGGCGCGCCGCGACGAACCGCGGCCGGCTGGAGGCGATGGCGAAGTTGAACAGTCCCGGACGGCCGGCTCAAACGGACGACGCTGACGGCGTCCCTCCGCGTTTCGAACGGCTCGTCCTGCGCGCCCGCGCGATCCTGCTGTTCGAACGGCTCTGGCGGCTCGCCGTCCCGGTGCTGATCGTCCTCGGCGCCTTTCTCATTTTCTCTTTTCTGGGGCTGTGGCTTGAGGCCCCGCGCGTCGTGCGGCCGCTTGGCCTCGCCCTTTTCGCGGCGGCGCTCGGCTGCGCGCTGTGGCCGGCGCGCCGGCTGCGCTGGCCCGCCCGCACTGAGGCTCTGGTGCGCATCGACCGCGTATCGGCGCTCAGGCAGCGTCCGGCCGCGACGCTCGACGACCGGCTCGCCAATCCGGGCGGCGATCCGGCGACCGCCGCGCTCTGGCGCCTGCACCGCCGCCGCGCGCTTCAGGCGGTCGGCCTCATGCGCGCGGGCGCGCCGTCCCCGCGCGTCGTCGATCTCGACCGTTACGCCCTTCGCGCCGCCGTGCTCGTGGCTCTCGTCGCCTCGGCCTTCGCCGCCGGCCCGCAGCGGTACGCCCGCGTCGCCGCCGCCTTCGACTGGCGCCTCGACGGAATCTCGGGCGCCGCGCGGCGCGTCGACGCCTGGGTCGATCCCCCGCCTTACACCGGCCGCGCGCCGATCGTGCTGGCGCGGGCCGCCGCGGGCGCGAAGCCGGAGCGGATCGAGGCGCCGGTCGGCTCCACGATCGTCATCCGCGCCTCGGCGGGCGCGCCGGGCTTTCGCGCCTCCGGCGCCCTCGAGGCGGCCCCGCGCGAAGACGGCAAGGACGGCGCGCCGGCGAAGCCGCGTCCGTCCCCGGCCGGCGAGGCGAAGCTCATTCTCAGGGGCGACGCCGGGCTGGCCATCGAAGGCGTCGGCGCGTTCGAATTTTCAGCCCTCCCCGACGCGCCTCCGACCATCGCCCTCGTCGACGTTCCCCGCGCCAACGCGCGCGGCACGCTGGTCCTGCGCTACAAAATCGCCGATGATTACGGCCCCGTGTCGGCCGAAGCGCAGTTCGACGACCCGACGCTGCCCGACGGGCGGCCCGCGGCGCGTTCGCTCGTCGAGCCGCCGCGCGCCCCGCTGCAGCTGCCGCCGGCGGGCGCTGGCGACGGCGAGGCCGAGACGACGGTCGACCTGTCCGAACATCCATGGGCCGGCGCGCGCGTGCGCATGACGCTCGTCGCGCGCGACGAAGGCGGCAATGAAGGCCGGTCCGAGGCCTTTACGCTGGTCCTGCCGCAGCGGCCTTTCACGAAGCCGCTCGCGCGCGCGCTCGTCGAGCAGCGCCGCGCGCTCGTGCTCGATCCGGGCGACAAGGGGCGCGTCTCGACCGCCCTCGACGCGCTGATGATCGAGCCTGACGCCTTCGGCGTCAGGGCCGGCGTCTATCTCGGGCTGAGGGTCGCCGCCGACCGGCTCGCGGCGGCGAGCGTGGACCAGGACCTGCTCGACGTCGCCGACTATCTGTGGAGCATGGCGCTCCAGCTCGAGGACGGCGACCTCAGCGACGCCGAGCGCGATCTGCGTGCGGCGCAGCAGGCGCTGCGCGACGCGCTGAAGAGCGGCGCCCCGCCCGAAGAGATCAAGAAGCTGACCGACGACCTGCGCGCGGCGATGGACAAGTTTCTGCAGGAGTTCGCCGAAAAGCAGCGACGCGAGGGCGGCGAGGGCGAAGACCAGCAGGACAGCCGCCAGGGGCCCGGGCGGACGATCAACGAAAAAGAGCTGAAGGCGATGCTCGACCGGATGCAGGATCTGGCCCGGAACGGCGACCCGGAGCAGGCCCAGCGCATGCTCGACGAGATGCAGAACATTCTTGAAAACCTCAAGACGGCGCAAAGGCGCAGGAGCGACCCCCGCGCGCGCGAGATGAGCCGCGCCCTGAACGATCTCGACCGGCTGAGCCGCGAGCAGCAGGACCTGCGCGACGACACCCATCGAAGCGGAAATCAGGCGCAGCGCGGACGCCGGCCGGAGCGCGACGCCGACGCCGACGCCGGGGATCAGGAGCCGCAGGCGGGCGACGAGGAGGCCGACGCCGGCGACGACGGAAACGGATCGGCGCAGGCGAGCCGCCCGTCCGAGGGCGACCTGCAGAATCGCCAGCAGGCGCTGCGCGACCGTCTCGACGAATTGCGCAAGCGGCTTGAAGGCGCCGGCCGCGCAGGCTCGGAGGCGACCGGCGGCCTTGGCGACGCCAAGGAGGCGATGCGCGACGCGCAGGAGGCGCTCGGCCGTGGCGGACGCGGACAGGAATCCGCCGTCGAGGCGCAGGGCCGCGCGCTCGAAGGCCTGCGCGACGGCGCGCAGAAGCTCGCGCAGGCCCTCCGCCAGCAGGGCGAAGGCCAGGGCGAGGGCGAGGGTCAGGGCGAAGGCCAGGGCGAGAACGAAGGCGACGCGCAGGCGGAAGGCCCCGGACAGGGCCAGTACGGACAGGAGGGCGCCGACCCGCTGGGGCGCCCGAGCGGACGCGAACGCGCCTTCAACCCCGCCGCCAGATATGATCCCATGGGCGTCCCGACGGCGGAGCGGGCGCGGCGCGTTCTTGAAGAACTGCGCCGCCGGCTCGGCGATCCGCTGCGCCCGCGTGAGGAGCTCGACTATCTCGAGCGCCTGCTGCGCCGCTACTGACGACGCGAACCCCCTTTCCGCCGGAGCGCGACCCTCATGCCTGCAGTCGCCAACATGCTCGTCGCCGTGTCGGTCGGCGCGGTCGCCGTCGTGCTCGTCGCCGGAATCGTCAACATGGCGCGTGGCGGCAGCCCCAATCTGTCGCAAAAGCTCATGCGCTGGCGCGTCGGATTGCAATTTCTGGCCATCCTCGTCATCGTCGCCATTCTGTGGCTGCGTGGATGACTCCCGCCGCGCGCGGGTCTTGACGCGCGCGCGAGAAGCCGCGAAGTCTGCGCGCAAAAGCGCCGACGACGGGCGAAATTCAAGGGAAGGTCCAGGGAATGGTCGTGCTCAACCGGATTTATACGCGCAGCGGCGACGCCGGCCTGACGTCGCTCGGCACCGGCGAGCGACGCGCCAAGGACGATCTGCGCATCGAGGCTTACGGCACGATCGACGAAACCAATTCGGCCATCGGCCTCGCCCGCGTCGCGACCTCGAAAGACCCCGCCTGCGCGCGCGTCGACGCCATGCTGCTCTGCGTCCAGAACGATCTCTTCGACCTTGGCGCGGACCTCTGCGTTCCGGCGAAGGAGTCCGGCGCGGACGTCATTCCGCAATATGAGCCGCTGCGCATCGTGCAGGCGCAGGTCGACCGGCTCGAGCGCAAGATCGACGACCTCAACGCCGAGCTGCCGGCGCTCCAGTCCTTCGTGCTGCCGGGCGGCTCGCCGGCCGGCGCGGCGCTGCATCTCGCGCGCACCGTGGCGCGCCGCGCCGAGCGCATCCTTGTCGCGCTCGCCCGCCAGCCCGGCGAGCGCGTCGGCGAGCCGGCGCTGAAATATGTCAACCGCCTGTCCGATTTCCTGTTCGTCGCCGCCCGCTACGTCAACCGCAAAGGCGAAGGCGACATTTTGTGGGTGCCGGGGCAGAATCGCTAGGGCGTCGGCGTTCATCGAGTCGCGAACGCGCTCCAACATCCTGTTTTTACGCACTTTCCTAACGCAAAAGTCTGCAACTTTTACTGAAAATGCTTTAGGGCTTCGGCGCGACGCTCACATAGCGGCCGGGGTGGACGTCGAGCGGGTTCGGCTCGAAGCCGCTGATCCGCTCCGAGACGAGATGGCTCGAACGATAGGCCATCAGAGGCACGAACGGCTGGTCCTTGAGCAGACGCGCTTCGGCGCCGCGCAGCGCGGCGGTCCGGGCGGCCGGATCGCGCGCGGCCGCGGCCTCGCGCATCAGCGCGTCGAAGGCCTCATTGCGGTAGCTTGCGGCGTTCAGCCCCTCGTTGCCGCTTTCGCCCAGAAACAGGAAATTCTGCGCGTCGGGATAATCGGCGTACCAGCTCATGCGCGCCGCTCCAAAAGGCGGTTTTTCGCGCAGGAAGGCGTAATGGGAGACGGCGTCCGTCCCCGTGACCGTCGCGGCGACGCCGATCGCGCGCCACATGTCGGCGACGGCGACGGCGGTGGCGCGGTGGCTTCCGGCGTTGTTGAAGCGGATGTCGACGGAGAGCGGCGCGCTGCCCTCGCCAAACCCCGCCTCGCGCAGCAGCCGGCGCGCCTCCTCCTGTCGCGCGGACAGGCTCAGGCGCGCCCAGTCCGGCGCCTGCGGCGCGCCATAGCCCGGCAGGCCCGGCGGAACGAAGGACTCGAGCGGCGCCATCGTCCCGCCCCAGATCCTTTCGGCGAGGAACGTCCGGTCGATCGCCATCGAGAGGGCGTTGCGCACGCGCGCGTCGTCGAAAGGCGGCCGGCGCGTGTCGAGCGCGTAATAATAGCCGCCAAAACTGTCCGAGAGCTTCAGCGCCTGCGGCGTCGTGCGGCGCACGAAGCCGATCTCCTCCACCGGCACCTCGTCATAGGAGTCGATTTCTCCGGCCATGAAACGGCGCAGCGCGGCGGATCGGTCCTCGAGCGGAATGAACGCCTGGCGGTCGAGCTTCACGCTCGCCGCGTCATGGAAAAGGGGGTTCTTCTCGAGCGTGACGGCGTCGGCCGGAACGAATTTTTTGAGCAGAAACGGCCCGTTGGTCACGAGGCGGTCCGGGTGGACGAAATCCCCGCCCGACGCCTCGACCGAGGCGCGATGCAGCGGCTTCGCCGTGAAATGGGCGAGCTGCTCCAGAAAATAGGGCGCGGGCGCTTCGAGCGTCAGTTCGAGCTCGCCGTCGTCGAGCGCCCGCGCGCCGAGCGCCTCGGGCGGCGCCGTGCCGGCGTTGACGGCCGCCGCGTTTTTGAGCGTGTGCAGGATGCTGGCGTAAGGCGCGCCCGTCTTCGGGTCCATGAGGCGGCGGAAGGCGTAGACGAAATCCTGCGCGCGCACACGGTCGCCGTTCGACCAGACGGCGTCGGGCCGGAGCCGGAAGCGATAGACGAGCCCGGTTTCGTCGACGCTCCATTGCGCGGCCGCGCCCGGGATGAGCCGCCCGGCGGCGTCGCGCGAGAGCAGCCCCTCGAAAAGCTCGGTCAGGATGTTGCTCTCGATCAGCGTCGTCGCCTTGTGCGGGTCGAGCGAGCCCGGATCGCCGAGCGCGCCGCGCCGCCAGACCATCTCGGCGCAGGCGGGCCACGCGAGACAGAGCGCGAGGGCGAGGACGGCCAGGGTCGGCGCGCGCCGCATCGCGCGTCAGCCCGGCGCGAACGCCGTCCTGTGGCTCGCGACGGGAATCTGCGCCCGGACCCTGCCGATGAGCGCGGGGTCGAGCCGGGCCGTCACGAGGCCGACGCCGTCCGAGGCTTTCGCGATCACATGGCCCCAGGGGTCGGCGACCAGCGAATGGCCATAGGTCAGGCGCCGTTCGCCGCCCGCCATATGCGCGCCGATCTGCGCCGGCGCGCAGAAAAAGCACTGGGTCTCGATCGCCCGCGCGCGGCAGAGCGTCTCCCAGTGATCCTTGCCGGTCTGGAGCGTGAAGGCCGCGGGCAAGGCGATCATGTCGGCGCCGCGCAGGGCGAGCTCCTGGAACAGCGCCGGAAAACGCAGGTCGTAGCAGATGGCGCAGCCGACGGTCATGTCGCCGCAGCGATAGGTGACGACCCGGTCGCCCGGCGCGAAGGCGCTGCTTTCATGATAGCGCGCCCCGTCCGGCGTGGTGACGTCGAACATATGGATCTTGCGATAGCGCGCGATCTCGCCGCCCGAACGGTCGAACACGACGGTGGTGTTGTGAATGCGCTCGCCGAATTCGGGCCGTTCGAGGATCGAGCCCGCATGGATGAACACTTTGCGCCGCGCCGCGAGCTCCTGCATCGCGCGATAGGCCGGCCCGTCGGGGAACGGCTCGGCGGCGGCGAATTTCTCGGCGCGCGCGCCGCCAAGGAAGTCGAAGCATTCGGGCAGGGCGATCCAGTCCGGCCCCTCCTCGTCGACGGCGCGCTCGATCAGCCGCACGGCCGAGGCGACGTTGACCGCCTTGTCGGCGACCGAATTCATCTGGATGAGGGAGACTTTCATGCGAGCGGTCCTGCGGGAGGGCGCGACGCGCCAGAGAGGCGACGCCGCGTGGCGGGCGCCGTTCGGGCGGGCGCGGGCGCCATCCTGAGCGGGCGCGGGCGCGGCCGTCAATCGCGCGGCGGCCTCACATGCCGCATTGTGAGGTTGAGCCGGCCGCCCTGCGGCAGGAGGCCGGACGTGCCGGGATAGATCCGGTCCACCCCATGGAAGACGAGACGCGCGGGTCCGCCCATGACGACGACGTCGCCCGAGCGCAGGCGCACGCTCCTCGTCGGATCGGCGCGCCTTGCGCCGCCGTAGCGAAACAGCGCGTCGCAGCCGAGCGAAATCGAGACCACGGGCGCCGAGAAATCGCCTTCGTCGGCGTCTTGATGCAGCCCCATGCGGGCGCCCGGCGCATAATAATTGACGAGGCAGGCCTGAGGCGCGCACAAAACCCCGGCGAGCCTCTCCCAGGCTTCGAGCGCGAGCGCCGGGATCGGCGGAAAGGCCGCGCCGGTTTCAGGGTGCGTCGGCTGGTAGCGGTAACCCGCGACGCTCGACACCCAGCCGAGCGCGCCGAAATTGGTCATGAGCACGGAGAACGGCCGGCCGCTGTTTGGCATGTGCGGCCGGTAGAAGGGCGCGGCCCGCGCCAGCGCCGCGACCTCGTCCGCGAGGCGGCGCTGCGCAGCTTCGTCAAAAAAGCCGCGCGCCAGACGCAGGCCGGGCGCAAGGTCCTGAACAGGCTCGCGCCCAAAGAAAAGATCGAAGGCCATGACCCCCATATAAGGCGCCGACGCGCCTTATGCGCGGCGTCAGGTCGCGAGCGTCTCCTTGCTGTCGACGGTCGAATCGGCCTTGAGGCGATAGACGATCGGCACGCCGGTGTGCAGCTCCATCGAGGGAACGGTCTTGGGCGTCAGCCTGTCGAGCACCATGATCAGCGCACGCAGCGAATTGCCATGGGCCGCGACGATGACGCGCTCGCCGTTCAGCACGGCGGGCAGGATTTCCTGGCAGTAGTACGGAACCACGCGCGCGACCGTGTCCTTGAGGCTTTCGCCGCCGGGCGGCGGCACGTCATAGGAGCGCCGCCAGATATGAATCTGCTCGTCGCCCCACTGTTTGGCCGCCTCGGCCTTGTTGAGGCCCGCGAGATCGCCATAGTCGCGCTCGTTGAGCGCGATGTCGGACCTGACCGGCAGGGATTCGGCGCCGAGTTCGCCGAGCGCCAGCTTCAGGGTGCGCTGCGCGCGCTGCAGCTCCGACGTGAAGCCGCGGTCGAATCCGAGCCCGGCCGCCTTGAGCGCGCGCCCCGCCCGTTTCGCCTCCTCGACGCCCCGCTCCGTCAGATCGGGGTTTTTCCAGCCCGTGAACAGATTCTTGAGATTCCATTCGCTCTGGCCGTGACGCACGAGCACGAGAAGGCGATCCATGGCTCATCCCTGTTTGGCGGCGCGGATGCGGCCGCGAGCGACGTGGAGCGGCGCGCGCCTGCGCCAAATCCGGCTTAGCCCGCGCCAAATTTTTCTTAACGCGATTTTTTCGCAGCGCAAAACGGGCCATTGCGCGCTCCCCCAAAAGGCGCAGGCGCGATTTTGCGCGCGGCGCAAAAAACGGGCAAAGTCGCCCGCCCGCAACCCGCGCCCCCTGAGGAAGGCATGTCCGACCGATTCAGCGAACCCGCCCCGCCGACCCCGCCGGGCTGGACCACGAGCCGGCCGGAGCCGGGCGCGGCGAGCGGGCCGGCCCCCGCCGCGGCGGCCCCGGCCACAATCGACCCCGCGCGCGCGCCGCAGGACGCCCTGACGCGCTTCCTCGGCGGCTCGCCGGCCTCGGTCGCGCTGCGGCTGTTCTTCATCTCCCTGATCGTCGGCGCGATCTTCATGTGGCTCGGCCTGCGCCCGAGCGACCTGCTGCGCGGCCTCGCCGATTTCGCCAACGCCTTCTCGCGCCTCGGCTTCGACGCCTTCCGGGAGCTCATGAATTACGCCCTCGCCGGGGCGGCGGTGGTGCTGCCGATCTGGCTGATCCTGCGCCTGCTCGACATGCGCGGCGGCAAATAGCGTCAGGGCGCGTCGGCGCGGCCTTCCGACCAGTCGCGGGCGCTTGCCCCCACGACGTCCCCGATGCGCGTCACGCCACGCCGCTCAAGCGACGCGCCGAGGCCGCGCAGGATCTTGGCCGGCAGGCCCGGCCCCTTGAAGACGAGCGCCGAATAGAGCTGCACGAGGCTCGCCCCCGCCTCGAACTTGGCGAACGCCCGCTCCGGCCCGTCGATTCCGCCGGCGCCGATCAGCGGAAAGGCGCCCTCCGCCCGCAAAAAGGCCGAGGCGAGCACGCGCGTCGACAGATCGAACAGCGGGCGTCCGGAAAGCCCGCCCTGCTCTTTCGCGAGGTCGGCTTCGCGCAAGCCTGACGGCCTAGACAGGGTGGTGTTGGAGACGATGAGCCCGTCGATGTTTCGCCGCCGCGCGCAGGCGACGATGGAATCGAGTTCGCCAAGCGTCAGATCCGGCGCGATCTTGAGTAGCACCGGCTTGCCGGGAGCAGCCGCGTCGCGCGCGTCGACAATGCGCGCCAGAAGATCGTCGAGCGCCTCGGCCTTCTGGAGGTCGCGCAGGCCCGGCGTGTTGGGAGACGAGATATTGACCGTGACGTAATCCGCCGTTTCGGCGAGCTCGCGCAGGCCCAGCGCATAATCGGCGGCGCGGTCGGCCGACTCCTTGTTGGCGCCGATGTTGATCCCGACGCGCCCCCCGCCTCCGGCGCGTTTGCGGGCGAGGAGCCTGGCGCGCACGGCGGCCGCGCCCTCGCTGTTGAAGCCGAAGCGGTTGACGACCGCCTCGTCGCGCGTGAGCCGAAACAGGCGCGGACGCGGATTGCCGGGCTGGGGCAGCGGCGTCACGGTGCCGGCCTCGACAAAGCCGAATCCGAGCGCCAGCAGCGCGTCGACGGCCTCGCCATTCTTGTCGAAGCCCGCGGCGAGGCCGACAGGATTGGGAAAGGACAGGCCGAACGCCTCGACCGCAAGGCGAGGGTCCGGTTTCGGCGCGGCCATGAGCGCCGGCGGCGCAAGGGACAGCGCCTTGACCGTGAGCCGGTGCGCGGTCTCCGCGTCGAGCCGCCGCAACAGCGGAAGACAGGCCGCGCCCGCGCGCATGAGAAGACTCATGACCGTTCTCCCTGCGCGCCCATCAGGCGGCGTGCGCCCGCGCGGGGGCTTGCCAGACGCCGCGCGACCGGGCTTTCTGCGCGCTCACGCCAGCCGCCGCGCCGGCCGTCGCGCCAGAAATCACGCCAGACGTGGCGCCGTGCGGCGCGGCGACGGGCGCGCCGCACGGCTGGCCCGTTTTTCACAACCGCGTGATCCGCAAGCGCCCGACCCATGATTTTCCGCTCCCTCGCCGCCCGACGCATGGTTTCCGTATGAACGGCGCTTCGCGCTCCGGCGACATTTTCCGCGACGGCTTGGCGCCCGACGGCGCGCCGCCCGACGACATCCCGCTGCGCGAGATCGCGATTCCCGGGCCCGGCGTCAAGCTCTGGCTGGTCGACGTCGCGCCCGATCCCACGGTCCTGCGCGCGGCCGCCGCCGTGACGAGCGAAGAAGAGCTGGCGCGGGCCGAGCGGTTCTTCCGGCTTGAGGACAAGGCGCGCTTCCTGATCGCGCGCGCGACGTTGCGGCGGCTGCTCGGGCGTCGTCTCGGGCGCCGGCCTTCCGACTTCGACTTCGCGGCCACGGCCCACGGCCGCCCCTATCTCGCGCATCGGCCAGAGCTGTCCTTCAACGTCTCCCATTCGGGCTCCCACGCCCTCGTCGCCCTGTCGGACGGCCGTCCGGTCGGCGTCGACATCGAGGCCGCGCGCGACCTGCCCGACGCGCTCGACCTTTCAGGGCTGTTTTTTCATGAGGCCGAGCATCGCGCGATCGCCAGCCGGCCGGACGCGACGGAGCGCCTCGCCGCATTCTATCGCGTCTGGACGGCGAAGGAGGCGGTGCTCAAGGCGCTCGGCCTCGGCATCGCCGGGCATCTGAAGAATTTCGAGATCGCGCTGGAGCCCTCTGGGCCGCGCCTCGCCCGGATCGAAAGCCCGCTCGCGGCCGCGCTCGCGCGAGCGAGCGTCCTGCCGGTCGAAGCGCCGCCGGGGTACGCCGCGGCGCTGGCGCTCGTCTGACGGCGAGACGGCTCACGACGCGCCGCCTCGCGCAGGCCCACAGCGTCAGCCCTCGCGGGCCTTCCGCTTGCGACCGCGGCTCTTGCGCGCCTCTTCCTCGCGCCATTCGTCCTCGTCGTCTTCCTCGTCCTCTTCGTCGTCAGGAGCGCCAAGTTCGATCCTGACGAGGGCGACGGCGGGGACGAAGCGCGTCTTCAGATCGCCGTCGACTTCATCGTACCAGATGGCGTTGACGCCCTCGTCGGTCACGGAGACGACGGTCATGGCGGGTCCGAAGGATTTGAGCTGAACGATGTCTCCCGGAGCGAAAGGAGCCAGATCTTTGTTCACATCGCTCACATGAGCCTCCGCGTCGCGCCTGCCCGGGCAGCCTGCCCCTGGCCTTAAGCCTCAACAAGCGAAGGCGGCGGAGCCCGTCCGCCGCCTCCAGCTTGACCGGTTTAGCAGACCGAAGCGGCGGAGCCTACCCGCGCCTGGCGCCAGACCGGCGAATCAGGCGGATGCGGCGGAGCCTACCCGCCGCATCCAGCCGCCCGGCGATCGGACGGACGAACGGAGCCTACCCATTCGTCCGCCCCCGCCTGCGTGACGCACGTCGCGGCGCAGAGCCTACCTGCGCCCGTGACACGCGCCAGAAACCTCAAGCGCGGACGCGGCCGAGCCGAACCCCCGCGGACGCCCGCCCGCGCGAAGGGCGAACGCCTCCGGACGGCCGTCTGTCGCCTGTTTCGCCGAGCGGCCGTCAGGGCCACTCGACGGTCGGCGGCAGCGAAGACAGGATCGCTTCGACATTGCCGCCGGTCCGCAGCCCGAACGTCGTGCCGCGGTCGTAGAGAAGGTTGAACTCGACGTAACGGCCGCGCCGGACGCGCTGCTCGCCCTGGTCGGCCGCCGTGAACGGCAGACCGTAATTCCTGCGCGCGATCGCCGGATAGACCGCGGCGAAGGCGAGGCCGACCTGCCTGACGAAATCGAAGGTCGCGGCGAAAGTCTCGGCGCTCTCGGGCGGACATTCGAGATAGTCGAAGAAAATCCCGCCGACGCCGCGCGGCTCGTTCCTGTGCTTCAGGAAGAAATAATCGTCGCACCACGCCTTGAAGCGCGCATGATCGGCGATCGGCGCGCCATCTTCGCAGGCTTTCGCGAAGGCCGCATGAAACGCCTGCGTGTCCGGATCGTCCTGGACGCGACGGCGGTCGAGCACGGGCGTCAGATCCGCGCCGCCGCCGAACCAGGCCTTCGTCGTTTCGACGAAGCGCGTATTCATATGGACGCAGGGAACGTTGGGATTCCAGGGATGGGCGATCAGCGAGACGCCCGAGGCCCAGTAGCGCGGGTCTTCGGCGGCGCCTGGCGCATGCGCCGCGAAATCCGGCGTGAACTCGCCATGCACGGTGGAGGTGTGGACCGCCATCTTTTCAAAGACGCGGCCGCGCAGCGTGGCCATGAGCCCGCCGCCGCCGGCTTCACGCGTCCAGGGCTTCAGCTCGAAGCGTCCGGGCGCCATGTCGGGCCGGGCGAAGGGTCCGGGCGCGTCGCGCTCGATCTCCTCGAAGATCGCGACGATCTCGCGCTGGAGCGATTCGAACCAGGCGCGCGCCTCGGCCCTCCTTCGCTCGCTGATCGTCGCCTCGATCATGCCGTCTGCCCGACCGTCCAACTGAAGCCTCGCCGAAACGGAGCGCGCGCCGCGGCTCCGCTTCGCGCAGCGCCGCCAAGGCGCCGCGCGGTTCCTAATATAGCCGATCAGGCCGGCGCAAGATTGCGGCGGATCAATTGAATGGCCGCGAAGGCCCGGGGCGCCCGGATTTCGTCGCCCAAACAGTCGGCCAGCCGCCCGGCGAGGGCGGCGGAGCGTTCACATCGGAGGACTGCGGCCACGTCGAATGACATGAGAAGAATCAAAGAACGCCGCCTGAGCCCGCGCGCCTTGTCAGTCGCCGAGCGCCGCCTCGCGCAGCCGTTCGCCGGGCGCGCCGCCGCTGTAGGGCGCCTTCACGACGCGTGCGCCCGCGCCCTCGTCCTTAGGCGCGCCGTCATTGTTCCTGAACGCCGCCTTGAAGCTTTGCGTCAGCGCCGTGCGCACGTCATGACCGAGCGGGGTCAGCCGCGCGTCGTAGCACTCCCGCGGGGCGCCGATGTCCCATTCGAGCCCCTGCGCGGCCGCGCGCGCCTGCGCTTCGCGCGCCGTCTCCAGCGCGCCCACGCTCCGCGCGATCTCGGTCAGGCCCATTTCGACGAGTCCGTAGTCGAGCGCCACGGCGGTCCGCATCTGCGCCGTCGGACGCTCATATTCGCAGGTCGCCTCGAGCACGCCGACCTGCATGAAACGCACGAAATGCGCCGGGTCGAGGCTCCCGATCGCCTTGAGCGCCGGCCCCGCGAGACGCGCGGCGTCGGCCGGCCGGAACCGCCCCAGCGCGGCGGCGACCTCGTCGCGGTCGAGCGCGATCTTGACGCCCGCGACCTCGACCTGCGTCACCGAGCCCGCGCGGGCCAAAAGCTCTCCGGCCGCGCCCTTCAGCGCGCCGAACTGGGTCAGGAACAGAGTCAGCGCCGCCGCTCCCGCGCCCACGAGAAGACCCGAGCGGACGAGTCCGCACGCGGCCTCGAAACATTCGCCGAAACCAGGACGCCCGTCTTCCTTCGCCATGCCCGCCTCCCGCGTCCGTCGCGCATTGGGGAACGGCGGGAAATTTACGTTTCGTTCACCCTGTCGTCAGTGCGTCGGGGCACGTGGCGCAGCTGCCGCGTCGCCTCGCCCACGGCCATCGCCGCCGCGACGGCGACATTGAGCGAGCGCAGGCCCTGAACCATGGGCACGCGCAGGCGCGCGTCGGCGTCGGCGTGGACCCGCTCCGGCGCGCCGGCCGATTCGCGCCCGAGCAACAACACGTCGCCGCGGCGAAAGGAGAAGTCGAAGCAGCTTTGCCCGGCCTTGGTCGTGAGCAGCACGAGCCGCCGCCCGGCCGCGCGCCGCCAGAGATCGAACGCGTCGTAGGAGGCATGGCGCCGCAGCGCGACATGATCGAGATAATCCATTCCCGCGCGCCGGAAATGGCGGTCGGAGGTCGGAAAGCCCGCGGGTTCGACGATCGCCGCGTCAAGCCCGAGGCAAGCGCACATGCGCAGGATGGTCCCGGCGTTCTGCGCGATGTCAGGCTGATAGAGCGCGAGCGTCAGGTCTGGAAGGGTCGGGTCAGGAAGGGTCAGGTCTTGATCGGGAGGTTCGGTCACGGAAATGGTCGCCGGCGCCGCGCTCCGGCGCAAAATGCGCCTTTATGATTAGACTAAAAAAAGCTGGCGGCGAAGCGTCACACCTTGACCAGCGGCGTTGATTCTTTCTACTCGGTTGATTAGTCCGATTACAAAATTTCAGGCGTTCGCGGGGCGGGCGCCGCGCCAGTTCGAGGATGACATGGCTGAAGCGATTACGGCGACTGAGCCGACCCGCCGCGATTTTCTGTATCTCGCGACCGCAGCCGTGGGCGCGGTCGGCGTCGGCGCCACCGTCTGGCCGCTGATTTCCCAGATGAGCCCGGACGCCTCGACGCTCGCCGCCGGAACGCTCGAAGTCGACATCGCCGGCGTCCCCGTCGGACAGATCATGACCGTGAAATGGCGCGGCAAGCCGATTTTCATCTCGCACCGCACGCCTGTCGAGATCAAGACGGCCGAGGACACTCCGCTCAACGAGCTCAAGGATCCGGCGACCGACCAGTCGCGCGTGCAAAAGCCGGAATGGCTCGTCGTGATCGGCATCTGCACCCATCTCGGCTGCGTGCCGCTCGGCCATGAAGGCCCCTACCATGGCTGGTTCTGCCCCTGCCACGGCTCCGTCTACGACACCTCGGGCCGCATCCGCCAGGGGCCCGCGCCGGCCAATCTGGTCGTCCCGCCCTATCGATTCGCCGCCGAGACCAAGCTCGTCATCGGCTGACCGGCCAGGCGAAACGAAGCCTCCCTTCTTCTTCAAGACACCCTGACGCGTCGCCCGCCGACGCGGCCCATTCCGACAGAGACGAGAGCATGAGCGGACAATCAACCTACGTCCCGAAGAATGCGGTCGCGAAATGGCTTGAGAGCCGACTTCCCATTCTCGGCCTCGCGCATTCCTCCTTCGTGGTCTTCCCCAATCCGCGCAATCTTAACTATTGGTGGACCTTCGGCGGCATTCTCGCGTTCCTGCTCGTGTCGCAGATCGTCACCGGCGTGGTGCTGGTGATGCACTACACGCCGCATGTGACGCTGGCGTTCGACTCGATCGAGCGCATCATGCGCGACGTGAACTACGGCTGGCTGATGCGCTACTGGCACGCCAACGGCGCGTCCATGTTCTTCATCGCCATGTACATCCACATCCTGCGCGGCATGTACTACGGCTCCTACAAGGCGCCGCGCGAAGTGCTGTGGCTGATCGGCTTCGTGATCTATCTGCTCTCCATGGCCACCGCCTTCATGGGCTATGTGCTGCCCTGGGGCCAGATGAGCTTCTGGGGCGCGACCGTCATCACCAGCCTGTTCTCGGCCATTCCGGTCGTCGGCGACGCCATCACCACCTGGCTGTGGGGCGGCTTCTCGGTCGACAATCCGACGCTGAACCGCTTCTTCGCCCTGCATTACCTGCTGCCCTTCATGATCGCCGGCGTCGTCGGCCTGCATATCTGGGCGCTGCACGTGCCGGGCTCGAACAACCCGACCGGCGTCGAGCCGAAATCCGAGAAGGACACCCTGCCCTTCCATCCCTATTTCACGGTCAAGGACGGCCTCGCGCTCACGGTCTTCCTGATCTTCTACGCCTACTTCACCTTCTATATTCCCAACTACCTCGGCCACGCGGACAATTACATCGAGGCCAACCCGCTGGTGACGCCCGCGCATATCGTGCCGGAGTGGTACTACCTGCCCTTCTACGCGATCCTGCGTTCGGTGCCCTCCAAGCTCGGCGGCTTCCTCGCCATGTTCGGCGCCATTCTCGTCGTCGCCGTCCTGCCCTGGCTCGACTCCTCCAAGGTGAAGTCGGCGGTCTACCGGCCCCTGTTCAAGCTGTTCTTCTGGATCTGGGTCGCCTGCGCCGTCCTTCTCGGCTACATCGGCTCACAGCCCCCGGAAGGCGGCTTCGTCGTCGCCGGCCAGATCCTGACCGCCTATTATTTCTTCCACTTCCTCGTCATTCTGCCGCTTCTCAGCCGTTTCGAACCGACGAAGCCCCTGCCGGCCACCATCGCGGACGCCGTGCTCGCGGACTCGAAGTCCGTGGCGGCGGCTCACTGATCGCGAGACGCTCATGAGCCGCCCCGCCCCTCTCGATCCGACGATCGTGTCCAAAAGGAATTCAGACATGTCGCTTCGCAGCAAAGCCGCAGCAGGCGCCGGAGCCGCCCTCGCCGGCGTCCTCGCCCTCGCGCTGACGGTCGCCGCGCCGGCCGTCTCCCGCGCCGACAACATTCCCGGCGGCGCTGCGGACGAGACGCCCTCCCATCCGCATATCGAACGCCAGAAATGGTCGTTCCGCGGCCCGTTCGGGCGCTTCGACCGGGCCCAGCTGCAGCGCGGCTATCAGGTCTACAAGGAAGTCTGCTCGACCTGCCATTCGATGCGCTTCGTCGCCTTCCGCGACCTCGCCTCCTCGCATGGCCCGGGCTTCTCCGAAGCCGAGGTCAAGGCGCTCGCCGCGACTGTCCAGATCAAGGACGGGCCGAACGACGCCGGCGAAATGTTCGAGCGTCCGGGCCGGGCCTCGGATTACTTCCCCTCGCCCTTCGCCAATCCGCAGGCCGCGCGCGCGGCGCTCGGCGCCATTCCGCCGGATCTGTCGGTGATGGCCAAGGCGCGCGACGTCCACTCGGGCTTCCCGGGCTTCATCATCGACGCCTTCACCCAGTATCAGGAAGGCGGCCCGGACTATATCCACGCGCTGCTGCTCGGCTACACCAAGGAAGACGATCCGAACTATAACGCCGTCTTCCCGGGCCATCGCATCGCCATGCCCCCGCCGCTCGCCGACGGCGTCGTGACCTATTCTGACGG
Source organism: Methylocella sp. (assembly GCF_044226135.1). Lineage (NCBI taxonomy): Bacteria > Pseudomonadati > Pseudomonadota > Alphaproteobacteria > Hyphomicrobiales > Beijerinckiaceae > Methylocella > Methylocella sp. The sequence continues at coordinate 83,240 of NZ_JBGAHM010000001.1, forward strand.
CTCGCCCCAGACCAAGGAGCAATATGCGACCGACGTCGCGGCGTTCCTGATGTGGACGGCCGAGCCCAAGCTCGAGCCGCGCAAGGCGATGGGCTTCGCGGTGATCATCTATCTGATCGTCTTCGCGAGCCTGCTCTACGCCATCAAGAAGCGGCTCTGGGCCAGGGTCGGGCCGCACTAGCCGGCGCCGTCTCGCAAGAAACGTCAAAGCGGCGGCGCGATCCGCCGCTTTTTCTTTGCGCCGGCCTTCCTCCGCAATGTCGCGCTTGCGGCGCGGCGCGCGATCTGGCACGCAGCTTTTTCGCGCTTTCGCAGCGGCGCGCCTTTGCAAGCTGAGACTGGAACCGCAAAATGCCGACCGGCGCCGAAGCCGACATCGCCGCGCTGGGCGCGCAGGACCCCGCAGACCTGCGCGAGGCCGCGCTGAAATCCGCCGCCTGGCCGTTCGAGGAGGCGCGCAAGCTGCTTGGGCGGATCGAGGCTTCGGGCACGCGCGAGGTTTTGTTCGAGACCGGCTATGGTCCGTCCGGCCTGCCGCACATCGGCACCTTTGGCGAAGTGGCGCGCACCAGCATGGTGCGCCGCGCTTTCCGGCTCCTGACCGGCGACGCCGTCAGCACGCGCCTTCTCGCCTTCTCCGACGACATGGACGCGCTGCGCAAGGTCCCCGACAACGTGCCGAACCGGGCCGCGCTCGAAGCCCATCTCGGCGCGCCGCTGACCAGGGTGCCGGACCCGTTCGGGAGCCCGCACGGCTCGTTCGGAGCCGCCAACAACGCCCGCCTGCGCGCCTTTCTCGACCGCTTCGGCTTCGACTATGAGTTCGCGAGTTCGACCGACTATTATCTGTCGGGCCGCTTCGACGAGACGCTGCTGCGCATGCTCGCCGTCTACGACGAAGTGATGGAGATCATCCTGCCGACGCTCGGCCCCGACCGGCGCGCGACCTATTCCCCGTTTCTGCCTGTCAGCGAGCGGACCGGCAAGGTGCTTCAGGCGCCCGTCGTCGAGCGCGACATGCGGCGCGGGACGATCGTCTATGTCGACCCCGAGACCAGCGAGAAGGTCGAAACGCCTGTCACCGGCGGGCGCGTCAAATGCCAGTGGAAAGCCGACTGGGCGATGCGCTGGTTCGCGCTCGGCGTCGACTATGAGATGGCCGGCAAGGACCTCATCGACTCGGTCAAGCTGTCGAGCCGCATCTGCCGCGCGCTCGGCGGGACGCCGCCCGAAGGCTTCAACTACGAGCTGTTCCTGGACGACAAGGGTCAGAAGATCTCGAAGTCGAAAGGCAACGGCCTCACCATCGAGGAGTGGCTGACCTACGCCAGCCCGGAGAGCCTTTCGCTTTTCATGTACCAGAAGCCGACGGCGGCCAAGCGGCTTCATTTCGACGTCATCCCGCGCGCGGTCGACGATTATCTGGGCTTCCTCGACGCCTTCCCGCGCCAGGCGGCGCGGGAGCGGCTCGGCAATCCGGTCTGGCACATCCACGCCGGCCGCCCCCCCGCGCCCGAGACCATCGGCGCCGGCGAGAAGGGAACGGCGGTCACCTTCGCCATGCTGCTCAATCTCGCCGCCGTGGCGAACAGCGAGGATCCCCAGGTGCTCTGGGGTTTTCTGCGCCGCTATGCGCCCGACGCGTCGCCAGAGACCCATCCGCGGCTCGACGCGCTCGTCGGCTACGCCGTGCGTTATTTCCGTGATTTCGTGCGGCCGGCGAAGAGCTATCGCGCGCCCGACGAGGTCGAGCGCGGCGCGCTCGCCGCGCTCGACGCCATGCTGGCGGAGCTTCCGCCCGACGCCGGCGCCGAGGCGATCCAGAACGCGCTTTACGATCTGGCGCGCAAGATCCCGCGCTATCAGGATCTCAACGCCAAGGGCGCGACGCCGGAGCGGCCCGGCGTCTCGAACGATTTCTTCAATATGCTTTATGGGGTGCTGCTCGGCGAGAGCCGCGGGCCGCGTTTCGGCTCCTTCGCGGCGCTCTATGGGCCCGCCGAGACGCGCCGCCTTGTCGCCGACGCGCTGAGCGGCGCCCTTGTCACACGCCATGCGGACTTTCTGGCGAGCCGTCGCGCGTAATTTGACGCCGCCGAGGCGGCGCAGGGAGGCATGTCCCCGAATGGAGCTGATCTACAAGATTGCGCCCGCCGCGCTTTGGCGCAAGGCGCAGGACCGTGGCCGGTTCCAGGGCGCGGAGATCGACGCCAAGGACGGCTTCATTCATTTTTCGACCGCGGCGCAGGTGGAAGAAACCGCGCGGCGGCATTTTGCCGGCCAGCGCGGCCTGGTGCTGATCGCCGTCGACCCGCGCAAGCTCGGCGACGCGCTGCGCTACGAGCCTTCGCGCGGCGGCGCGGCCTTTCCGCACCTTTACAGCCCCCTGCCCTTCGACTCGATCGTCAGCGTCAAGCGGCTGCCGTCGAACGGCGTGGGCGGCCATGATTTTTCAGGGCTCGTCCCGAAGCCGAAAGGCTGACGCGCCCGGCGCCGCGTCAGGCCGCCGCGTGCAGGCTGAAGGCCAGAAGCGGCGCGACGAGAACGTTGCACAGCCCCGCCAGCACCATGGTCAGCCCGGCGATCGAGCCTTCCTCCGCGCCGATTTCACGCGCGCGCGCCGCGCCCGCCCCATGCGCGCCCATGCCGAACATGGCGCCGCGGGCCAGCGCCGTGCGCAGCGGCATGAACTTCAGCATCGCCTCGCCGAGCGCCGCGCCGCATACGCCGGTGATCATCACGAAGACGGCGGTCAGGTCCGGCGCGCCGCCGATGTCGGCCGACACCGACATGGCGAAAGGCGTGCTCATGGACCGCGGCAGCAGGCTGAGGCGCAGATCGCCCGAGACGCCGAGGAGGCTCGCCATGGCCCAGGCGCTGGCCATCGCCGCCACGCTGCCGGCGACGACGCCGACGAGCAGAACCGGCCAGCAGCGCCGGATGAGCGCGCGCTGCTCATAGATCGGCGCGGCGAAGGCGACCGTCGCCGGACCAAGCATCATCAGGATCCAGTGCGCGCCGCCGATATAGTCGCGGTAATGGACCCCCAGCGGGACGGCAGGCAGCAGCAAAAGCGCGGGCGCGACGGCGAGCGGCGACAGATACCAGCGCGGACGGCGCCGGTAGACGGCTTTCGCCGCGAGATAGGCGGCAAAGGTCGCGCCGGACCAGACGACGCCCGCAATGAGCGGGTTTGAGATCAAGGAGGGCTCAGCCGACACGGACGCAGGCCTCCGCCCCGCGCTGGCGGGCGCTCCAGCGCGCGCCGAGATCGACGACGAGCGCGGTGACGGCCATGACGCACAAGGTTCCCGTCAGGATGACGGCCATGACCTTGAGGCCGAGAAGCCCGACGAATTCGCGATGGTCGAGCACGGCCATGACCGCCGGCACGAAAAACAGCAGCATTTCGGCGAGCAGCAGGTTGGCGCCGCGCCGCACGCTGTCGAGGCGAAGCCGGCCGCTGGCCAAAAGGAGCAGCGCCGCGAACAGGCCCACGACCCCGCCGGGAAGCGGCAGATGAAGGATGTGCGCCGCCGTCTGTCCAAACAGCCAGAAGCCGGCGAGAAGGCCTGTCTGAAAGACGCGGCTGTTGCGGACGGCGGCTTTGAAGGAGGCGGCGGGACGGATCGACATGGCGGCTTCTCCTGACGCAACGAAAAATACACCGCGCCGCAGCATAACAAAAATGAATTGATTTTATAGATATAATTCAATAAGAGAATGATATGGATCTGAGAACGCTTCGCGCCTTTGTCGAGACCGTCCGCGCCGGCGGCTTTTCGGCCGCGGCCAAGACGCTCAACGCCAGCCAGCCGACCGTCAGCAAGGCGGTCAAGCAGCTTGAGGACGAGCTCGGCGTCGTGCTGATCGACCGGCTCGGCCATCGCGCGCGGCCGACCTCGGCCGGCGACATTCTGTACCGCCGCGCGCTGGCCATGCTGGCGCTGCGCGACGACGCCGTCGCCGAGCTCGACGAATTGCGCGGCCTGAAGCGCGGCGTGCTGCGGCTCGGCCTGCCGCCGATCGGCAGCGCGCTTCTGTTCGCGCCGCTGTTTGCGAGCTTTCGCGCCCGTTATCCGGGCGTCGACATCCGCCTCGCCGAAACGGGCAGCAAGCGCCTCGAAGAAATGCTCGCGGCCGGCGAGATCGACCTTGCCGCCGTGCTTCTGCCGGTCTCGGACGATTTTGAATGGCAGGAGGTCCGCGACGATCCGCTGGCGGCGATCCTGCCGCAGGGCCACGCGCTCGCCGGACGGGCCGGCGTCGGGTTGCCGCAGCTCAAGGACGCGCCCTTCATTCTGTTCGAGAGCGGTTTCGCCATCAACCACATGATCCTCGACGCCTGCGCGCGCCATGGCTTCACGCCGACGATCGCCGCCCGCAGCGCGCAGATCGATTTCGTGGTCGAGCTTGTGGCCGCGGGTCTCGGCGTCGCCTTCCTGCCGCGGCTGATGGCCGCCGAGCGCGACGGAACGCGCGCGGTCCTGCTCGACGAGCCGGGCACGCAATGGCGCATGGCGCTCGCCTGGCGTAGCGGCGGCTATCTGCCGGCCGCGGCGCGCGCCTGGCTCGACCTCGCCCGCGGGCACAAGGTCGCCGAGCACGCTTGAGTCAGGCTTGCGTCATGTCTTCGCGACGTCGTCGGGCACGAGCGCGAGCATCAGGAACGAGCGTCCGGTGACGGCGTAGGTCTGGCCGAAGCGGAAGGTCTTGTCCTCCTTTTCGAGATCGGCGGTCGGCAAATTGGTGTCGATCATCAGGGTCCAGTGCTGGTCCGCCCCGCCCTGGCTCGGCAGCACGAATTCGACGACGTCGCTCCAGGCGTTGAAGATCATCAGGATCGTGGCGTCCTCGCCGCGCTTCCTGATGCCGGTCGGCTGCGCGCGGCCGTCGAGCATCAGGCCGAAGCACTGCGCGCCGCCCCAGTCGCCTTCCTGCATCTCGCCGCCCGCGGCGTTGACCCAGGTCAGCTCCTTGATGTCGAGCTCCTCATTATAGGCGTCGGTGAGGAAGCGGCCGCGGCGCAGGATCGGAAAGCGCTGGCGCAGCGCCGTGACGCGGGCGAAGAAGCGGATGAGCGCAAGCCCACGCTCTCCGGAACTCCAGTCGACCCACGAGATTTCGTCATCCTGGCAATAGGCGTTGTTGTTTCCCTGCTGCGTGCGGCCGAATTCGTCGCCGGCGAGGGCCATGGGGCAGCCCTGACTGAGCAGCAGCGTGGCGAGCATGTTGCGGATCTGTCGGTCGCGGACCCTGTTGATCTCGGCGTCGTCCGTGGGGCCTTCGGAGCCATGGTTGAAGGAGCGGTTGTCGTCGGCGCCGTCCCTGTTCTCTTCTCCGTTTGCCTCATTATGCTTGTCATTATAAGAGACGACGTCGTTGAGGGTGAAGCCGTCATGCGCCGTGACGAAGTTCACCGACGCCCAGGGCTTGCGGCCCTGATGGTCGAATTCGGCCGGCGAGGCGAGCAGGCGCGGCGCGATCTCGCCGGCGCGGGCCTCGCCGCGCCAGAAGTCGCGCACGACGTTGCGGAACTTGTCGTTCCATTCCGACCAGCCGGGCGGAAAGGCGCCGACCTGATAGCCGCCCGGCCCGCAGTCCCATGGTTCGGCGATGAGCTTCACCGTCTCGAGCACCGGGTCCTGGCTGCACGCCTTGAGGAAGCCGGACTGGTTGTCGAAGCCGTTCGGCTCGCGCGCGAGAATGGTGCCGAGGTCGAAGCGGAAGCCGTCGACGTGAGTTTCGTTGACCCAGTAGCGCAGGCTGTCGGTGACCATCTGGATCACGCGGGGATGAGACAAATTGACGGTGTTGCCCGTGCCGGTGTCATTGACATAGAAACGCTTCTGGTCGGGCGGGAGCCTGTAGTATGACGCATTGTCCACGCCCTTGAAGGAGAGCGTCGGCCCGCGTTCGTTTCCTTCGGCCGTGTGGTTGTAGACGACGTCGAGGATGACCTCGAGCCCGGCGTCGTGGAAGCGCGACACCATCTCCTTGAATTCGCGCAGGCAGTTCGCCCGGTCGGCGGCGTAACGCTGCTGCGGCGCGAAGAATCCTATGGTGTTGTAGCCCCAGTAGTTGACAAGCTTCTTTTGCAAGAGATGATCGTCATTGACGAAGCTGTGGATCGGCAGGAGCTCGACGGAGGTGACGCCGATCGACTTGATGTAGTCGACGACCGCCTTGTGTCCGAGGCCGGCGTAGGTGCCGCGCAGCCGCTCCGGCACCTTGGGGTGGAGCATGGTGTAGCCGCGCACATGCGTCTCGTAGAGTATGGCGCGGTCCCAGGGGACGGGATTGCGCCGCGGCTGGCCGCGCCAGTCGAAGTCAGGATCGACGACGACGGATTTCGGCATGAAGGGCGCGCTGTCGCGCTCGTCGAAGGACAGGTCTTCGTCCTTGTGGCCGATGGCGTAGCCAAACAGCGCCGGGTCCCATGTCAACTCGCCGACATGCGCCCTGGCGTAGGGGTCGAGCAGCAGCTTCGTCGGGTTGAACCTGTGGCCGGCGTCGGGCTCATAAGGGCCGTGCACGCGATAGCCATAGACCTGCCCCGGCCCGATGTCCGGCAGCCAGCCATGGAAGATCTGGTCGGTGTATTCCGGCAAGACGACGCGCTCGAGTTCCGTCTCGCCCTGCGCGTCGAACAGGCACAGCTCGACCTTCGTGGCGTTGGCCGAGAACAGGGCGAAATTGACGCCCTTCCCGTCCCATGTCGCGCCGATCGGATACGGCAAGCCCTCCTTCAGGCGCGACTTGATCGTGGACGCCATGCCAGCCTCCGGTTGGACGGTTTGGTTTTCGGGCGAGAACCCCTTCGCGCCCGGCTAGCGAGTTTCGTGCCGGCGTCTCATCCGAGCGCGGGAACGCCGATCACATAAGGGTGCAGGAAGATCATGGCCACATAGGCGAGCGTTCCGCCGCTCACGATCATGGCGTCGGCGCGCGTGAAGGCGTCGATCCGCGGCGCGCCTGCGTCGCCGCGCCGCTTGACCGCGACGCGGTCATAGGACGCGAAGGCCAGAAAGGAGCCGAACAGGATCATGCCGCCGAGATCGCCGTTGACGAGAAGATGCGCCAGCGCCCAGATCTTGACCCCGACGAGCATCGGATGGCGCAGCCAGCCGCGGATGCGGCTCGGGCGCTTGCCCGAGGCCGCAAGCGCCACGAAGGCGAACCACATCAGGAGAATCGTCAGGTGGCGCGTCCAATGCGGCGGATCCCAGACCGGAATCATCCCGTCCTGCCGATAGCGGCCGAAGCCCCAGACGATGAGAACGAGGCCGAGCGCGGCAAGCGTCGTGTAGCCGAGCCTGTAACCCTGTTCGCCGAAGCGCGCGATCGCTTCGGCGCGCGGTCCGCGCAGGGTGCTGAAAACATGGACGCCAAAAAACAGGATCAGCCCAAGAATGAGTGTCGACATGGTCCGCCCTTGAAGCAAACGCGCCGCGCGAGGCCCGGCGAAAGTCTCGCTTCCTAGCATGAAGCGGACGCGACGGCGAAAAGCCTGAATGACGCGGCGGCCTTGACAAGGCTGACCGGCCTGACGACGCTGCGCCGCGCCGCAGAACGGCGCCGCGAGGCTTCCCCCTGCCTGGCGATGAACGCTGCGTCAGCGCGACGGAATCCGCCCATGAAACGTCATCGTCCCGTCGTCGTTCTGGCCCTGGCCCTTGTCGTCGCCACGCCGCTTTCGGGCGCCCGCGCGCAGGACGACGACCAGGGCTTGCGTCCCGGAAATTTCATGCGCTCGCTGATCGAGCGACTGCGTGGCCAGAGCATGCCCGCCGGACTGGTCAAATCCAACGGCCGCATCGAAGCGACCCAGGTCGACGTGGCGGCGAAATATGGCGGCCGCATCGAGACGCTGGCCGTCAACGAAGGCGACGAAGTGACCGCCGGCGAGGTGGTCGGCAAGATCGCCTCGCCCGAATATGAAGCGCAGCTCCGCCAGGCCCAGGCAAACGTTTTGAAGGCGAAGCAGGCGCTCGCCGAAGCGCTGGCGCTGATCGCCCAGCGCAAGAGCGACCTCGACTTCGCGCGCACCGACCTCGAACGCGGCCAGACCCTTGTCGCGCGCGGCAACATCACGCAACAGATCGTCGATCAGCGGCGCAACAAATATGAGGCGGCGCAGGCCGCGGACCGCGCCGCGCAGGCGCAGCGCGAGCAGGCGCAATTCGCCATCGAGGCGGCGGAAGCCGAGGTGCAGCGGCTCGAAGCCGTGATCGTCGACCTGACGCTCGTGTCGCCGCGCACGGGGCGCGTGCAATATCGGCTCGCCCGCGCGGGCGAGGTCGTGGCGCCGGGACAGCGCATCCTGACGATCCTCGACCTGCAGGACGTTTATATGACGATCTACCTGCCGGCGGCCGACGCCGGCAAGCTGACGCTCGAAGACGAGGCGCGCATCATCGCCGATCCCGTGCCCGAATATGTGATTCCGGCGAAGGTGAGCTTTGTCGCGACCGACGCGCAATTCACGCCGAAAAGCGTCGAGACGGCGGACGAGCGGGAAAAGCTCATGTTCCGCGTCAAGCTGCAGATCGACCCGAAGGTGCTCGAAAAATACCACAGGCAGGTCAAGACCGGCGTGCGCGGCGTCGGCTTCGTGCGCCTGTCCCCGAAGGTCGAATGGCCGGCCGATCTTCAGGTCAAGCTGCCGCAATGAGCGCCGCGGCCGTCGTCAGGCTTGCGGCCGTCTCGCACCGCTACGGCCGGTCGCGCGCGCTCGACGGCGTGACGCTCGAAATTCCCGCAAGCCGCATGGTCGGGCTGATCGGCCCCGACGGCGTCGGCAAGTCGACCCTGCTCGGCCTCGTCGCCGGCGTGCGGACCATTCAGGACGGAACGGTCGAGGTCTTCGGCGACGACATGAACGACGCGAAGCTGCGTTTCGAGAACTGCGCGCGCGTCGCCTACATGCCGCAGGGGCTTGGCCGCAACCTCTATCCGACCCTCACGGTCTTTGAGAACATCGACTTCTTCGGCCGCCTGTTCGGCCAGCCCGCGGTCGAACGACGGGCGCGCATGGACGAGTTGTTGCGGGCGACGGGGCTCGACCCCTTCGAGGACCGCCCGGCCGGCAAGCTCTCGGGCGGCATGAAGCAGAAACTCAGCCTCTGCTGCTCGCTGATGCATGATCCCGAGCTTCTGATCCTCGACGAGCCGACGACCGGCGTCGATCCGCTGTCGCGGCGCCAGTTCTGGGACCTGATCGCCGCGATCCGCGGTCGCCGGCCAGACATGAGCGTGATCGTCGCCACGGCCTATATGGACGAGGCCGCCCGCTTCGACTGGCTCGCGGCGATGGACGGCGGCAGGCTCATCGCCTCGGGAGCGCCGCGCGCGCTGATGGCGCAGGCGCAGGCCGCGACGCTCGAAGACGCCTTCATCGCGCTGCTGCCCGACGACAAGCGCGCGCAGCACCAGCCTGTGGTCCTGCGCCCGCGCGTCGCGGACCCCGACGCGTCGCCGGCGATCGTCGCCGAAGGGCTGACGCGGCGTTTCGGCGATTTCGTCGCCGTCGACCATGTGAGCTTCCGCATCGCGCGCGGCGAAATCTTCGGCTTTCTCGGCTCGAACGGCTGCGGCAAGTCGACCACCATGAAAATGTTGACCGGCCTGCTGCCCGCGAGCGAGGGAACGGCCGAACTGTTCGGGCGCCCCATCGGCTCCGACGACATCGAGCTTCGCCGCAACGTCGGCTACATGTCGCAATCCTTCTCGCTCTACGCCGAACTGACGGTGCGGCAGAATCTCGAGCTGCACGCGCATCTCTACCATCTGCCTTCGGACAGAATCGCGGGCCGCGTCGAGGAGCTGTTCCAGCGCTACGACCTCAAATCCGTCGCCGATGAGCGTCCCGACTCCCTGCCGCTCGGCGTCAAGCAGCGGCTGCAGCTCGCGGTCGCCGTGCTGCACAGCCCGGCGATGCTGATCCTCGACGAGCCGACGTCGGGCGTCGATCCGATCGCCCGCGACAATTTCTGGCGGACCCTGATCGACCTCTCGCGCGACGACGGCGTGACCATCTTCCTTTCGACCCATTTCATGAACGAGGCCGAGCGTTGCGACCGCATTTCGCTGATGCACGCCGGCAAGGTGCTTGTCGTCGGCGCGCCGCGCGAAATCGTCGCGGATCGCGGCGCGCATGACCTCGAAGACGCCTTCATCGGCTATCTCGAAGACGCCGAAGGGATGCGGGCGGATGCGCCGCAGGCGCCGGCCCTGAGGTCGACGCCGGCGGCCGGGGCGAAGACGAAACGCTTCGACGCGCGCCGCCTCTGGGCCTATGCGCGGCGCGAGACGACGGAGCTTCTGCGCGATCCGATCCGGCTGACCTTCGCGCTCGTCGGGCCGCTGATCCTGATGCTGGCTTTCGGCTACGGGATTTCGTTCGACGTCGAGAATCTGAAATACGCCGCCTTCGATCAGGACCGCACGCCCGAAAGCCGCGAGCTGCTCGAAGCCTTTTCGGGCTCGCGCTATTTTCAGGAGCAGCCGCCGATCCGCTCGGCGCGCGAAATGGACGCGCGTTTCGAGCGCGGCGAACTCGCGCTCGCGATCGAAATCCCGCCGGGCTTCGGCCGCGACCTCGAAAGCGCGCACGACCCCGAAATCATCGTGGTGATCGACGGGGCCATGCCTTTTCGCGGCGAGACCGCGCGCGGCTATGTGACCGCGCTCGCCCTGCAATATGCGAAGCGCCGCGCGCTCGAGCGTCTCGGCCCCAACGCGGCGGCCCTGACCAACGTCAACGTCGAGACGCGCTTTCGCTACAATCAGGCGTTCACGAGCGTCAACGCCATGGTTCCGAGCATCATCGTGCTCATGCTGACCATGATTCCGGCGATCATGTCGGCGGTCTCCGTGGTGCGCGAGAAGGAAACCGGCTCGATCGCCAATTTTCGCGCGACGCCGACGAGCAAGATCGAGTTTCTGATCGGCAAGCAGGCGCCCTATGTCGCCGTCGCCATGATCAGCTTCCTGCTGCTGACCCTGCTGGCGCGCTTCGTGTTCGGCGTGACCGTCAAGGGCTCGTTCGCGACGCTCGCGCCGGCGACGCTGCTTTACGTCGTGGCGACGACGGGCTTCGGCCAGCTCGTCTCGACCTTCACGCGCACGCAGGCGGCGGCGGTGTTCGCGACCGCGATCCTCACGGTCATTCCCACGGTGAATTTTTCGGGCCTCATGACGCCGGTCGCCTCGCTTTCGGGCGGGGCCCGGCTCATCGGCCTGTCCTTTCCGGCGGCCTGGTATCAGCCGGTCAGCGTCGGCGTTTTCACCAAGGCGCTCGGCTTTTCCGAATTGTGGACGAACATTCTCGTGGTCGGCGTCTTCGCGTTCGTCTTCCTCGCGGCGGCCCGGCTCTTCCTCAAGAAACAGGAGGCGTGAGCATGACGCAGGCGAACGACGCGCCGGCCGAAACGGACACGCCGCGCCGCCCGCAAGACCGCGGCCCCGTCGCCTATCTCTCCAACGTCTGGCGCCTCTCGGTCAAGGAGCTGCGCTCGATCCGCTCCGATCCGACGATGCTGATCCTCGTCATCTATGCGTTCAGCGTCGCCATCTACACTGTCGCCAAAGGCGCCTCGACCGAGGCGGTGAATCTCTCCGTCGGCGTCGTCGACGAAGACCGCTCGGATCTTTCGCGCAGCATCGCCGCCGCCCTCACCCCGCCGCTGTTCCAGCCGGCGGTCGAGCTGTCGGTCCGCGACATGGACGCGGCGATGAACGCGGGCCGTCTCGTGTTCGTGATCGAGATTCCGCCAAGGTTCGAGGCCGACATTCTGGCCGGGCGGCCGACCGAGGCGCAGGTCGATGTCGACGCCACCGCCATCACCCAGGCCGGCAACGGCGCGATCTACATTCAAAACGTCATCCTGAACGAAGTCGCGCGGCGGCTTTCGGGCCGCGAGGACGTGGGGGCGACGCCCGTCAATGTGGTGACCCGCGTCAAATACAACCCGAATCTGAAGTCGGCCTGGTTCACCTCGGTGATGCAGGTGATCAACAACATCACGCTGCTCACGGTGATCCTGACCGGCGCGGCGCTGATCCGCGAGCGCGAACAGGGCACGGTCGAGCATCTGCTGGTCATGCCGGTCACGCCGTCCGAGATCATGCTGGCGAAGATTCTGGCCAATGGCGCCGTCATCCTGACGGCGGCGGGGCTTTCGCTCTCGATCGTCGTTCGCGGCTTCCTGCAGGTTCCGGTCGAAGGCTCGATCCTCCTGTTTCTCGGCGGCTCCTGTTTTTACGTCTTCACGGTGGCGGCGCTCGGCATTCTGCTCGGCACCATCGCCTCGACCATGGGGCAGTTCGGCCTTCTCGCCATTCCCGCGCTGCTCATCATGCAGCTTCTTTCCGGGGCCACGACGCCGATCGAAAGCATGCCCGTCGCGCTCGCGCGGCTGATGCAGACGATCAGCCCGACGCCGCATTTCGTCGCCTTCGCGCAGGGCGTGCTTTATCGCGGCGCGGGGCTTTCGGTCGTGTGGCCGTCGATTCTCGCCATGGCCGTCATCGGCTCGGCCTATTTCCTGTTCGCGCTGCGCCGTTTCCGTCGCGTGATCTTCGGGGCGTGAGCGCGCCTCACGTCCCGGCGAGGATGCGATAGGGCACGACGCCGCGCTCGTCGGCGTCGACGCTGATCGCGACGTCGAGCGGCGGCATGGCGCGCTGGCGGCAGTCGGACCGCTCGCAGACGCGACAGCTCACCCCGATCCGCGCGACCGCGGCAGGGTTCTTGAAGTCGATCGCGTCCGAATAGACGAGGTCGGCGGCATGGTCGATCTCGCAGCCGAAGCCGATCGCGTAATCGCGGCGCGGCGAGCCGAAAAAGCCGCCCTTTTTCGTGATCGACCGCGCGACCGACAGGTAGCGCACCCCGTCCGGCATTTCGGCGACCTGGGTCAGGAACTGGCCCGGCCGCTCGAAGGCCTCGTGAATGTTCCACAGCGGACAGGCGCCGCCGTAGCGCGCGAACTGGAAGCGCGTCGCGCTGTGGCGCTTGGTGATGTTGCCGGCGCGGTCGACGCGCAGGAAATAGAACGGCGCGCCCTCGCGCCCCGGCCGCTGCAGCGTCGAGAAGCGGTGGCAGACCTGTTCGAGGCTGACCCCAAAACGGCGCGACAGGCGCTCGACGTCATGGCGTTCGGCGCGCGCCGCGGCGGCGAAGCGGCCATAGGGCATGACGAGCGCGCTTGCGAAATAATTGGCGAGGGCGAGCCGCGCGATGTCGGCCGCCGCCTGGCTCTTGAAATGGGCGCCCTCCACGAGCGCGTCGATCCTTTCGCCCTCCGTCCGCCGCGCGACATGGCAGCCGAGCAGAAATTTCTGCGTCGCCGGCTCCTGGTCGGCGTCGAGGAACAGGGCGCCGAGGTCCGGCGCGTAGCGGCTCACCGCGCCGCCGGCCTTTTCGGGCGCGACAAGCACCACGCGCAGGCCGAGCGCGCGGGCGGCATAGTCGGAGAGGCTTTCGAAGCTTGTCGCCCCGGCGTCGGACAGCCGGTCAGAGAGCTCTTCGGCGCGGCGATCGAGCGCGTCGACGTAATTGCCCGTGAAATGGAAGAAATCGCGCACCTCGTCGAAGGCGAAGGGCCGGCGCGGCGCGTCGATCGCCCCCTCGCCGAAGCGCAGCGCGTCGTCGAGCCCGCGATAGCGCTCCTCCATGCGGCGATAGGCGGCGTGCAGGTCGAGCATGGCGCGTACGAGATGGGGCGCGCCGGCGCAGATCGACTTGAGCTCGCGCGCGCCGACGGCGCTCGCCTCAAACAGCGGATCGGACAGCATCTCGCGCAGATTGGCGGCGAGCCGTTCTGGGCCGTCGTCGTAGAGATCGGCGACCTGAAGCTTGAGAACGCGGGTGACCTCGACCAGAATGGCCGCGGTGAGCGGCCGCTGGTCGCTTTCGATCTGGTTGAGATAGCTCGGCGAAATGCCGAGGCGCTTGGCGGTCTGGGCCTGCGGCAGGCCCAGCTCCTCGCGGCGGCGGCGCAGGATCTGGCCTGCGAAAAGTTTTTTCATTTGTAAATCCGAATGATTTGCATATTTGCAAATTCGCGCGATAGACGTTGATCCTTCAAGAAACTGCCGTAGAACGCAAAAGGCCGGCGTGCAACGAAAATCGCTTCTTTTGCCGCGCCGCGCCGCGGCCGATCCAGGCCCGGCCAAAAGCGAGTGAAAATTTGCGAACCATGGCCGCCCGCGGTCGGAGGCCATCCTGAAGGAATTGTCCATGAGGCATGTGGTCGAGGAACTCGAAAGGCGTCGCGCCGAAGCGCACGCCGGCGGCGGCGAGCGGCGCGTCGCCGCCCAGCACGCCAAGGGCAAGCTCACCGCGCGCGAGCGCATCGAACTGCTTCTCGACAGGGGGTCGTTCGAGGAATTCGACATGTATGTCGAGCACCGCTGCGTCGACTTCGGCATGGAGACGCAGAAGAAGATCCCCGGCGACGGCGTCGTCACCGGCTGGGGCACGGTGAACGGGCGCGCCGTCTTCATCTTCTCCAAGGATTTCACGGTGTTCGGCGGCTCGCTCAGCGAGGCCCACGCCGGCAAGATCACCAAGATCCAGGACATGGCGCTGAAGATGCGCGCGCCCATCGTCGGCCTGTTCGACGCCGGCGGCGCGCGCATCCAGGAAGGCGTCGCCGCGCTCGGCGGCTACGCCGAGATCTTCCGCCGCAACGTCGACGCCTCCGGCGTCATCCCGCAGATCTCGGTCATCATGGGCCCCTGCGCCGGCGGCGACGTCTATTCGCCGGCGATGACCGACTTCATCGTCATGGTGCGCGACACGAGCTACATGTTCGTGACCGGCCCCGACGTCGTGAAGACGGTCACCAACGAGACCGTCACCGCCGAGGAGCTTGGCGGCGCGAAGGTCCACACCTCGAAGTCGTCGGTCGCCGACATGGCCTTCGACAATGACCTCGAGGCGCTGTTGCAGGTGCGCCGGCTGATCGACTTCCTGCCCTCAAGCAACATTTCGGGCCCGCCGCGCTGGCCGAGCTTCGACGACGTCGACCGGATCGAGCCGAGCCTCGACACGCTCGTTCCCGAGAACGCCAACAAGCCCTATGACGTCAGGGAGCTGATCGAGAAGACCGTCGACGAGCGCGACTTCTTCGAGATCCAGGGCGCCTTCGCCCAGAACATCGTCACCGGCTTCGGCCGCATCGACGGGCGCACGGTCGGCTTCGTCGCCAACCAGCCGATGGCGCTCGCCGGCGTGCTCGACTCCGACGCCTCGCGCAAGGCGGCGCGCTTCGTGCGCTTCTGCGACTGTTTCGACATTCCGATCGTCACCTTCGTCGACGTGCCGGGCTTCCTGCCCGGCGTCGCGCAGGAATATGGCGGCCTCATCAAACATGGCGCGAAGCTGCTGTTCGCCTATTCGCAATGCACCACGCCGCTGATCACGGTCATCACGCGCAAGGCCTTCGGCGGCGCCTATGACGTCATGGCCTCAAAGCACATCGGCGCCGACCTCAACTACGCCTGGCCCTCGGCGCAGATCGCGGTCATGGGCGCGAAAGGGGCGGTCGAGATCATCTTCCGCGCCGACATCGGCGACAGGGACAAGATCGCCGCCTTGACGAAAAACTACGAAGACCGCTTCCTGTCTCCGTTCGTCGCGGCGGAACGCGGTTATGTCGACGAGGTGATCCGCCCCAGGGAGACGCGCATGCGCCTCGCCCGCGGCCTCGCCCTCCTGCGCGAGAAAAAGGCCGAACGGCCGTGGCGCAAGCACGACAACATTCCGCTTTGAGGGGCTGACGATGTTCGCAAAAATCCTGATCGCGAACCGCGGCGAGATCGCTTGCCGCATCATCGCGACGGCGCGACGGATGGGAATTTCGACGGTCGCCGTCTATTCCGAAGCCGATCGTGACGCGCGCCATGTCGAAATGGCCGACGAAGCCGTGGCCATCGGCCCCGCCGCCGCGGCGGAGTCCTATCTCGTCATCGACAGGATCGTCGACGCCTGCCGGCGCACGGGCGCCGAGGCCGTGCATCCGGGCTACGGCTTTCTGTCGGAGCGCGCGGCCTTCGCCGAGGCGCTGGCGGCGGCGGGAATCGTGTTCATCGGCCCCAACGTGCGCGCCATCGAGGCGATGGGCGACAAGATCGAGTCGAAGCGCTTCGCGCGCGAGGCCGGCGTCTCGACCGTCCCCGGCAATCTCGACGTGATCGAGGACGGCGCGCACGCCGCGCGCATCGCCGCCGAGATCGGCCTGCCGGTGATGATCAAGGCGTCGGCCGGCGGCGGCGGCAAGGGCATGCGCGTCGCCCATACGATCGATGAGGTCGCCGAAGGCTTCGAGCGCGCGAAATCCGAGGCGAAGTCCTCCTTCGGCGACGACCGCGTGTTCATCGAGAAATTCATCGTCAATCCGCGCCACGTCGAAATCCAGGTGCTCGGCGACAAGCACGGAAGCGTCATCCATCTCAATGAGCGCGAGTGCTCCGTGCAGCGCCGCAACCAGAAGGTGATCGAGGAGGCCCCGTCGCCGCTGCTCGACGCCGCGACGCGCGCAAAAATGGGCGCGCAGGCCGTCGCCCTGGCCAAGGCGGTGGGCTATGATTCGGCCGGAACGGTCGAATTCGTCGCGGGGCAGGACAAGAGCTTCTATTTTCTCGAAATGAACACGCGCCTTCAGGTCGAGCATCCGGTGACGGAGCTCGTCACCGGCCTCGACCTCGTCGAGCTGATGATCCGCGTCGCCGCCGGCGAAAAGCTGCCGTTGCGGCAGGAGGACGTGAAGCTTTCGGGCTGGGCGGTCGAGAGCCGCATCTACGCCGAGGACCCGACGCGCGGCTTCCTGCCCTCGACCGGCAGGCTTTCGACCTATCGCCCGCCGCAGGAGGGCGTCTTCGGCGACGTGGCCGTGCGCAACGACACGGGCGTTTATGAGGGCGGCGAAATCTCGATCTATTATGATCCGATGATCGCCAAGCTCGTCACCCACGCCCCGACGCGCCTCGCCGCGATCGAGGCGCAGAACGACGCGCTCGACGCCTTCGCCATCGACGGCATCCGCCACAACATTCCGTTCCTGTCGAGCCTGATGGCGCATCCGCGCTGGCGCGAAGGCCGGCTTTCGACCGGCTTCATCGCCGAGGAATATCCCGACGGCTTCGCCAATCCGGGCGCAAGCGGCGAAACCGCCCTCCGGCTCGCCGCGATCGCAGGCGCGATCGACCATCGGCTCAACGCCCGCAAACGCGAGATCTCGGGCCAGATGGACGTCGCCCGGCCGGTCGTGTTCGATCCCGAGCGCCGCGTCGTCATCGGCGGCGTGGAGTTCGCCTTCGTCGCCGCCGAAACCGAAAAAGGCCTCGTCCTGAGCTTCTCGGACGGGCGGGTCGTCGCGGTGATCTCGGACTGGCGGCCGGGTGAGCCCGTGTGGCGCGGCGCGATCGACGGCGTGCGCGTCGCGGCGCAGGCGCGGACGATCCTGAACGGCGTGCTGCTGTCCCATGGCGGCGCCTTCGCGGAGGCGCGCGTCTACGCGCGCCGCGAGGCCGAGCTTGCGAAGCTCATGCCGGAAAAGTCCGTCGCCGACAGCGGCAGGCAGGTGCTTTGCCCGATGCCGGGGCTCGTGCGCGAAATCCTCGTGCGCGAAGGCCAGACCGTGAAAGCCGGCGAGGCGCTCGCCGTGGTCGAGGCGATGAAGATGGAGAACGTGCTGCGCGCGGAGCGCGACGGCGCGATCGGCAAGGTCGTCGCGCAGCCCGGCGAAAGCCTCGCCGTCGACGCGGTCATTCTGGAGTTCGCCGCATGAGCGCCGCAGGCTCCGCCGCGGTCCCCGGAAACGAGGCCGTCTGGCGCTCCGCCGTCGCGCGCATCATGGCCAAGGACCCGGCCGGGCGCCTGCCGGAGTTCTCGACCTCCGACGGAATCCCCCTCGCCCCGCTCTACGCCAGGGGCGGGGACGCCCTCGGCCAGCCGCTGCGCGCGAGCGCGGCCTGCCGCATCGTGCAGCGCATGGACCATCCGGACCCGTTCGAGGCGAAGAGCTTCGCGCACGCCGATCTCGAAGGCGGCGCGGACGGTCTCTCGATCGCCTTCGCGGGCGCGCCCGCCGCGCGCGGCTTCGGCCTGCGCGCGCAGAACGTCGAAGACCTCAACCAGGCGCTCGGCGGCGTTCATCTCGACATGATCGCCGTCCGCCTCGAACCCGCGCCGGGCGGCGTCGCCGCCGCGCTGCAATTCTCCGCGCTCGTCGAGGGGCGCGGCTTCGACGCGAGCCTGATCGACGTCGACTTCGGCTTCGACCCCATCGGCGCCCTCGCCCTGCGCGGAGGCCCGCCGACCAACTGGAAGGACGACGAAGGCGCCGTCATGCGCGCCTGCGCCGCCCTGCGCGAGCGCGGCTTCCGCACGCCGCTGATGCGCGCCGACGGCCGGCCCTACAGCGAGGCCGGCGCGACCGAGGCCGAGGAGCTCGCCTCCGTTCTCGCCTCAGGCCTCGCCTATATGCGCGCGCTCGAAAGCGCCGGCCGGCCGCACGACGGCGCCGCCCCCGCCGTCAGCTTCACGCTCGTCGCCGGCGTCGAAATCCTGCCCACGATCGCCAAGCTGCGCGCCCTGCGACGGCTGTGGGCGCTGGTCGAGGACTGCTGCGGCGTCGAGCCCGCGCCGCTCGCGCTGCACGCCGAGACTTCGTGGCGCATGATGACGCGGCGCGACGTCTACGCCAACGTCCTGCGCGGAACGCTTGGCTGCGCGGCGGCCATGATCGGCGGCGCCGACAGCGTGACCGTGCTGCCGCTGACCGGCGCGCTCGGCCTTCCCGACGATTTCGCCCGCAGGATCGCCCGCAACACCGGAACGGTGCTTGCGCAGGAAAGCTTCCTCGACCGGGTGCTTGATCCGGCGGGCGGCTCGGGCGCGATCGAGGCGCTGACCGACGGCCTGTGCGAAAAAGCCTGGGAGCTGTTCCAGAAAATCGAGACCGCGGGCGGCTTCCCCAAGGCGATGGCCTCGGGCTTCTGGCAGGACACGCTCGCGGCCTCGCGCGCCCGCCGGCGCCACGAGGTCGTCTCGCGCGCGCGGCCGATCACCGGCGTCAGCATCTTTCCCAACCTCGGCGAAACCACGCCGGCGACGCTGCCGCTGCGGCGCGAGCCGGCGACCCTCCAGCGCGCGCATGGCGCCCTCGTCTGCGAGCGCGACTCCGAGCCGTTCGAGCTGCTGCGCGACCGTTCCGACGCCTGGCTCGCGGCCCATGGCGCGCGGCCCGGCGTGCTCATCGCCCTGCTCGCCGTCGCCGGCGGGCGCCCCGACGCCGCCCAGCGCCGCGCGGCCGATTTCGCCCGCGGCGTGTTCGAGGCCGGCGGCTTCGCGGCGCCGGGCGCCGAAAGCTTCTCCGATCCCGAACAGATTGCGGCCGCCGGGGTCGACCGGGGCGCCCTCGCCGTTTGCCTTTGTCTTGGCGACGCCGCCGGCCTCGCGCCCGAGCTCGAGGAGCTCGCCGAAGCCGCGGCGCGGCGGCTCTCGGTCGCGGGCGTCCGCGTCGTGATCTCGGGCTGGCCCGGCGCCGCGGAAGGCGGCCTGCGCCGCGCCGGCGTCGAGGATTTCATCTTCAAGGGAAGCGACTCCGTCTCCTTCCTCCAGCGCGTCTGGGACAGAAAGCCGAGGCCATGATGAAAAATCCGGACTTCGCGACGATCCCGTTCCGCCGCGTGGCGGTCCCCGCCCGTCCCGGCGCGACGCAGGAGGACTGGCCCACCGCCGAGGGAATTTCGGTCAGGCCGGCCTATGGGCCGGAAGACCGCGCCAGCTTTCCGGAAGCCGACGGATTTCCGGGCCTTTCGCCCTATCTGCGCGGCCCCTACCCCACCATGTACGTCAACCAGCCCTGGACAATCCGGCAATACGCCGGCTTCTCCACGGCCGAGGAGTCGAACGCCTTCTATCGCCGCAACCTCGCCGCCGGCCAGATGGGCCTATCGGTGGCCTTCGACCTCGCCACCCATCGCGGCTATGACTCGGACCATCCGCGCGTCGCGGGCGACGTCGGCATGGCGGGCGTCGCGATCGACTCCATCTATGACATGCGGACGCTGTTTTCGGGGATTCCGCTCGACCGCATGTCCGTCTCGATGACCATGAACGGCGCGGTGCTGCCGATTCTGGCGCTCTACGTCGTCGCCGCCGAGGAGCAGGGCGTGAGCGCGGCGCAGCTCGCCGGCACAATCCAGAACGACATCCTCAAAGAATTCATGGTGCGCAACACCTACATCTATCCGCCGGACGCTTCGATGCGGATCGTCTCGGACATCTTCGCCTACACGTCGCAGAAGATGCCGAAATTCAACTCCATCTCGATTTCCGGCTACCATATGCAGGAGGCGGGCGCGCCGGCCGACCTCGAGCTCGCCTACACCATCGCCGACGGCGTGGAGTATGTGCGCGCCGGCCTCGCGGCCGGCCTCGACGTCGACGCCTTCGCGCCGCGCCTGAGCTTTTTCTTCGCGATCGGCATGAACACCTTCATGGAGATCGCCAAGCTTCGCGCCGCGCGCCTTCTGTGGGCGCGGTCGATGGCGCAATTCTCGCCGAAGTCCGACAAATCGACCGCGCTGCGCACCCACTGCCAGACCTCGGGATGGTCGCTCACCGCGCAGGACGTCTACAACAACGCCGTGCGCACCACCATCGAGGCGCTCGCGGCGACGCTCGGCGGAACGCAGTCGCTGCACACCAATTCGCTCGACGAGGCGCTGGCGCTGCCGACCGACTTTTCGGCCCGCATCGCCCGCAACACCCAGATCCTGCTGCAGCAGGAAAGCGGCATGACGCGCGTCATCGATCCGATCGGCGGCGCCTATTATCTGGAAAGCCTCACGGCCGATCTCGTCGCCCGCGCGACGATCCACATGGAGGAGGTCGAGAAGCTCGGCGGCATGACCAGGGCGATCGAGGCCGGCGTGCCGAAGATGCGCATCGAGGAGGCGGCGGCGCGCACCCAGGCGCGCATCGACGCCGGGCTGCAGACGGTCGTGGGCGTCAACCGCTTCAAGCCCGAACGCGAAGCCCCGCTCGACGTGCTGAAGGTCGACAATTCCGCGGTGCGCGCGGCGCAGGTCGCCAAGCTCGAAAAGCTGCGCGCGGAACGCGACCCGGCCGCCGTCGAGGCCGCGCTCGCGCGCCTGACGCAGGCGGGAGAAAGCGGCGAAGGCAATCTGCTCGCCCTCGCGATCGACGCCGCCCGCGCCAAGGCCACCGTCGGCGAAATTTCGGCCGCGCTCGAAAAATGCTACGGACGGCACGCCGCCATGACGAAAGTCATCTCCGGCGTCTACCTGCGCGAGGCCGACCGCAACGAAGCCTTTGGCCGCGCCGCGGGCCTCGCGCGCGAATTCAGCGACAATGACGGGCGCAAGCCGCGAATCCTCGTCGTCAAGCTCGGCCAGGACGGGCACGACCGCGGCCAGAAGGTCATCGCCTCGGCGTTCGGCGACCTCGGCTTCGACGTGCGCATCGGGCCGCTGTTCGCGACCCCGGCCGAGGCCGCGCAGCAGGCGATCGACGCCAATGTCGACATCGTCGGCGTGTCCTCGCTCGCCGCCGGCCACCTGACCCTGCTGCCGGAGCTCAAGGCCGAGCTCGAGGCGCGCGGACATGGCGACATGATGCTCGTCATCGGCGGCGTCATTCCGCCCGACGACGTCGCCGCGCTGATCGAGGCCGGCGCCGCGGCCGTGTTTCTGCCGGGCACGCCGATCCCCGACGCCGCCGAGCAGTTGCTCAATGAGCTCAACATCCGCCGCGGCTACGCCCAGAAGCCGCCCTCGGCCTATATGTCCGCCGAACCGGAGACGACGCGGGCCGCGCGCTGACGCCGGCCTGCGCCCGACGCGGCTCCGGCCGCGACGCGCGAGGGCGCCCGCCCGCTCAGTCGCGCAGAATCTCGCGCGCGAGCGGGCGGCCCGCCTCGAAATCCGACAGGCTGCCGAGCGTCGCCTCGGCGATGTCGCGCAACGCCTCGCGCGTCAGGAAGCCCATGTGCGAGGTGACGAGCACGTTGCGGAACATCAACAGCCGCGCGAGGACGTCGTCGTCCAAAAGGTCGTTCGACAGATCGTGATAGAACACGCCCGCCTCCTCCTCATAGACGTCGAGGCCGACGCCGCCGAGCCGGCGCTCCTTCAGGGCGTCGATCAGGGCGGCCGTGTCGACGAGCGCGCCGCGGCTCGTGTTGATCAGCACCGCCCCAGGCTTCATCCGTGAAAGACGAGCGGCGTCAATGAGATGCCGGGTCTCCTTGGTCAGCGGCGCATGCAGCGAGACGACGTCGCTCTCGGCGAGAAGCCGGTCGAGCTCCACGAGCTCCGCCGGCAGGTCGGACCCGCGCGCATAGGGATCATGGGCGATGACGCGGCAGCCCACGCCGCGCGCGATCTGCGCCACGCAAAGGCCGATATGCCCCATGCCGACGAGGCCGAACGTCTTGCCGTAAAGATTGAATCCGGAGAGCCCCTCGATGCTGAAATTGCCGTCGCGCACGCGCTCGCGCGCGCGGGCGACGTTGCGCACGAGGCCGAGCAGCAGCGCGAACACATGCTCGGCGACGGCGTGGGGCGAATAGGCCGGCACGTTGACGGCGCGCAAGCCGAGCCGCCGCGCGGCGGCGCAATCGAGATTGTTGTGGCCGGCGCAGCGCATGGCGACGAGGCGCACACCTTCCTTGGCCAGAATCCGCAGCGTGGGCTCGTCGAGCGAGTCGTTGACGAAAGGAATGACGGCGTCGACGCCCCGCGCGAGCGCGGCCGTCGTATGGTCGAGATTGGAGCGCTGGAACCGCAGGTCATGGCCGAAGCGGGCGTTGACTTCATTCAGCGAGGCGCGGTCATATTCGCGCGCGTCGAAAACCATCGCCTTCATGTCTTTCCCCCGCCCGCGACGTCCGCCGCTAGCGATAGCGGCCGCGCCTCTGCAGCACCTCGATCTTGTAGCCGTCCGGGTCGGTCACGAAAAAGAAGCGGGCGAGCGGCGCGCCGTCGTGGAACATCTCCTTGACTGGATTGGGATTCAGGCCGAGCGTCTCGAGTTCGTCGCGCTTGCGCTCCAGATCGTCGACGACGAAGGCGAGATGTCCGTAGCCGTCGCCCAGGACATAAGGCTCCTTGCGGTCATGATTGACCGTGAGCTCGATCTCGAAATCGGCGTCCGGGCTGCGCAGATAGACGAGCGTGAAATCGTCGAAGCCGAGCCGGTCGGCGATCCTGAAGCCGAAGGCGTTTTCATAAAACTCGACGGAGCGCCGCTCGTCGGCGACGCGCACCATCATGTGAATCGCTTTTGTCATGCCTGTCTTCGGCCCCCGCGGCGGCGCCGGACGCGCCGGCTTCGCGCAGGATGGACGCGAACGCCGTCAAAGGCAACGCCGCGGCAGGTCGCCGCGCGCGCAGGCGCCCGCTCTCGCGACGTCGATCGGGCGCCTTGGCGCGAGCGGCGAGGAAGACAATTGCACGCGCTGAAGATGCGCGTTATCGCTTTAACATATCGGAGGATTTTTTGATACTAATGCCGAGCGCAGGACGGAAATATCGCGCGTCCGAAAAACGCGAGCAGACGCGCCAGCAAAACAGCGCCGAGATTCAGGCGGCCGCCTGGCGCGTGTTCTGCTCGGTCGGCCTCGACGGCGCGAACGTGCGCGACATCGTCAAGCAGAGCGGCCTTTCGCCCGGTACCTTCTACAATTACTTCAGGACGAAAGAGGCCATCTTCGAGGTTGTGGCGCAGAACCTGTTCGAGCGCCTTCGCGAGGCCACCCGCGCCGCCCGCGCCCGCGCCCGCGACGTCGATGAGCTGGTGGTGATCGCCTACAGCTCCTATCTCGAATTCCTGCAGGCGACCGAAGGGGCGCTGGAGTTCACCGACCGCAACCAGCACCATCTGCGCTCGCAGCTTTATCCGTCGACCGCGATCGCCGGCATCCTCCAGGACCTCGAACAGGATCTGCGCCGCTTCATCGGGCGCGACGCCATGTCCGACGAGGACGTGTTTCTGTTCGCCTCGATGATCATCGCCGCAGGCGCGGAAGCGGTGTTCTCCGCGACGCGCCTGCCAGGCGTGGGGCCCGGCGCGCTGCTCGCCTTCCTCACCAAATTCATGCTGCGGGGCCTCGGCGCCTGGGTCGGCGCGGCCAGGGAGCCGGCGGCGGAGGCCATCGCGCCGCGGCTCTACGCCAACGACGCCTGAGCGCCGCCGCGCTCACTCGGCCGGAAGCGGGGCGCCTTGCCTGTGAGCCGCGATCCATTTGCTGATCTCGGCGACGTGGCTGCTTTCCTCATCGACGAACTCCCGCGCGAGGATCCGGATCTCCGGATCGGAGGTCGTCTCGAGGATCTTCGAGTAGAAATCAAGGCTCGCCTGCTCGGCGTCACGCGCGATCTCAAGCGCCTGCTCGCGGCCGAGGAAGGGATCGGCCGCCCAGATCGCCGCCGCTTCGGGACTTTCGAGATCGGGCCAGACATAATCGGCGGGCTTCAGATCGGGAATGTCGCGATAGGCGGCGCGGGACTTGGCGTCGGCGAGATGAAGACGCGAATAATCCGACAGGCGCCGGAACAGCCGGCCGACCTCGGCATTGCCGCAGCCTGTCATGACGTCGGCGAGCTCGCCGAAACGCGACGCCGCCTCTTCCTCGAGCTTGACGGCGTAGGCGAGAAACTCTTCGACGGTCTGCATCGTCCGTGACCCTTTCGACATGGGGCGTCTTCAAGACATGAGCGTTTTCAATATGGGCGTTCAAATCGCATTCGGCATGCGTGCCCAAGGCGTGAATTCGCCATGCGCCTGCATCCTGCGCTTTCTTCATGCGCATGATTGCGAGCGTCGCCGGAGCCCGCTGACGACGCACGAACGCAAGAGATTCGCAGGTTTGCGCAAAAAGAACATGCGTTCAATCAAAGACGGCAAAAAGCGGCGGGCGGCGAACGGGAGGCCCCCGGCCGTCCGCCGCGCCCGCGGCGCTCTGGCGTCAGGCCGGCTCGCCCTCGAAATGGATGGTGATTTCTTCCTCGCGGACGATGAACTGGCAGGCGAGGCGGTAGGGCGGCGCGACGTCGTCGACCTCGGCGGCGCGAATTTGCTCTTTGGTGATCTTGCCCATCTCGTGAAGCTTGATCTTTTCCTTTTCGGTCAGCGAGATCGCCATCTTCGGCTTGCCCGCGGCGTATTCGACGCGAATGAGGCACGAACCGCATTCCCCGTCCTTGCAGTCATGCGGAATCTTGACGCCCTGCGCGAGCGCCACGGCGAGCACGGTATGCGTGTCGCCGGCGGTCGCGTAAGCGCGCACGTCGCGATGCATGAACGGAGAGGTGAAGGTCACAACTGGCATTGACGTTTCCTTGTATCCCGGCGCGCCGCAGTCGGCGGCGCGCTTCTGGCCGCTACGTCCGGCGAAACTGGATCGATTTCAATATACAGGGAATATGGGCCTGCTCCCAAAGAATAACGGCGTTCCTCAGCCTAGCTTTGCCTTGGGCGCTCGCTTTGATCTGGATCAAAGCGGGCGCCCAAAGCGCGTGCAGCGAACGCTCCCCGCGTCTCGAATCGCTGAATCGGCGGAGCGTCAAATTCATCGCCGGCCGCCGAAGGCTACGCTGGACTTGGAAGAAGCCCGGGAAAGGGGAAGGAGACAAATGACGAAGCGCGCGCCGACCTCTTGCAAGGTCGCCCATTTCGCAGTCGGCTGCGTCGCGCGCCCTTCACGCCGGGCGCGAGCTTCGCGCGACACGCGGGCGAGGATCGAGGCTGCGGCCGCCGCGCCCGGCCGCCAGCCGGGTCTCATTCCGCACGTCATGCTGGCGGGGCGCTTCAGCGTCGTCGCGGTGATCGTCGGCGCGTTTTACAATCCTCCTTACGCCATGGCGTTCGAAGAGTCGCTGCGGGCGGCCGGACGAAAAGCCATGCGGGCGCAAGTCGCAAACGCGCTCAATGACGCCGCCGATGCGCTCTCCGCCTATCGCATCCCCTTCGTCACCCTGAACCCGTCCGTCACGACGCCGTTCATTCGCGCCGTCTCGGCCGACGACAGGAACGCCGGAGCCCGCGGGCTCCGGCCCGAGAACGGCGCGCTCGCCCCTGCTGATCGCGCGCGCTCCGACGCGCGGCGGTTGGGCGCCCCCGTCGCGCTCATTTCGGGTCGGAGCCGAGCGCTTTGATCTTCGGGATAAGCGCCCGGAACGCCGGCGTCCCCGCCTCGCGCAGCCATTCGAACAGGATCATCTCCGTCGTCGCGACGAGGGCGCCGGCGCGCTCCATGCGGCGCAGCGCGGCCAGCCTGTCGAGGCGCCGGCGGCTGCCCGTCGCGTCCGCCGCCAGAACGACGCGAAAGCCAAGCTCCAGCGCCTCCAGCGCCGTCTGCAACACGCAGACATGGGTTTCGGCTCCGACGAGGACGAGTTCGCGCCGCTGCGGGAAATCCGCGAGCCTCGCCTCGAGCGCGCGGGCCGCCGAAAACGCGCGCTTTTCGACGCGCGGCGCGTCGCCGAGGCGAGCCGAAAGCGCGGCGTCGGTCGCGCCGAGCCCGTTCGGATATTGCTCGGTCACGGTCGTCGGAACGGCGAGCGTCGCCGCGGCCTCGACGAGCAGCGCGGCGTGGGCGAGCATGGCGTTCGCGCCAGGCAGGGCCGGCAGGAGCTTTTCCTGCAGGTCGACGACGACGAGATGGGAGGCGTCGCGGGAGATCAGGGCCATGGCGCGGCTCGCGGCTCGGGACGATTCCCCTTCTACCGCGCGAGGCGCCCGAGGGAAACGCCCGGGCCCCCGGAGCGGTTACAGGGAGCCGCCTCGCATCGGGCGGCAAGCGGCGTCGGCGTCGAGAAGAAAGCCCGGATCGGCCGTCTCGCGCAGGAAGCGCTCGAGACGGCCCGCGAGGCGGCTCCGGCCGATGGCGCCGCGCCAGTCGCCGCGCGCCGCGTCCGCACAGGCGTCGACGATCGGAAAATAGGCGGCGGCGGTCCCGGGCGTGAGGACCAGCGGCGGCCGGCCGCGCGCGGCGAGCGCGAAGCTTGCGATGAGCGTCGCCGTGCGGGTGTTGCCTTCGACGAAAAGCTGCGGCGCGCTGACGATCTGCAGGAACAGGCCGGCGGCCACAGTTTCGGGCGCGCCGCCGCCGTGGCGCTTCAACCACTCCATGCGTTCGCCGATTCCGCCAAGCGAATCGTCGTAGAAGCGCCGCTCGGTTTCGTCGATGTGGCGCGAGAAAATGCCGCCGCGCTCAGTGCGCGGGCCGCAGAGCGCGATATGGTTGAGCTCGAGCCAGTGGCGCGAGGCCCCGATCTGGAGAATGTCGATCTCCCGCCCCAGAAGATCGTCGACATAGGCGTAGCCCAGCAGCAGCCGCTCCACGACCGTCGGCGACAGCTCGTCGCGGTCGGGAAAGGCCGCGCACGCCGCGGGAAGCTCCGCGAGCGCGTCCTGTATGGCCGTGAGGTCGAGGCGGATGGGGCGCAATCGCGATCGGGGCCTGTTCGGCGCGCACGCCTCACGTCAGGCGCTCGGGACGCGGTCGGAAAAATCCCGGCCCCGGGCCTTGCGGACGCGTCAGGGTCGGGGCCTCGCTTTGGCCAGCGTCAGCTGAACTGGCCCGAGATATAGTCGCGCGTCAACTGCTCGCGCGGGCTGTCGAAGATCTGCTTCGTCTCGCCGAGTTCGACCAGATAGCCGGTGCGGCCGCCCTTCGAGATGTCGACCGAGAAGAAGGCCGTCGTGTCGGCGACGCGCATCGCCTGCTGCATGTTGTGCGTGACGATGGCGACGCTGTAATGGGTCTTGAGTTCGAGCATCAGCTCCTCGACGATGCGCGTGGCGATCGGGTCCAGCGCGGAGCAGGGCTCGTCCATGAGCAGCACGGTCGGCTCGGTCGCGATCGCGCGCGCGATGCAGAGGCGCTGCTGCTGGCCGCCCGAAAGCGCGAGGCCGTTCTGCTTCAGCTTGTCCTTGACCTCGTTCCAGAGGCCGGCGCGGCGCAGCGAGGTCTCGACGCGCTCGTCGAGGTCGCCCTTGTAGCGGTTGAGGCGCGGCCCGAACGCCACATTGTCATAGATGCTCATCGAGAACGGATTCGGCTGCTGGAACACCATGCCGATGTGCCGGCGCACCGCGACGGGGTCGATGTTCTTGGCGTAGATGTCCTGGCCGAGAAAATTCACATGGCCGACGAGCCGGAAGCCCGGAACGAGGTCGTTCATGCGGTTGAGGCTGCGCAGCACGGTCGACTTGCCGCAGCCGGAGGGACCGATGAAGCCCGTGATCTTGCCCCTCTCGACCGCGACGCGGGCGTCGCGCACGGCGAGGAAGTCGCCGTAATAGATCTTCTCGATGTCGGCCGAAATGGCGGCGGCAGGCGCGACGGCGGCGGGAGCGGGCTGCGTCGACTGGTTCGCGGCGACGGCGGGGGCGGTCATGGGAGGCTCCTTGGAATCACACCCTGCGCGCGCCGATGAGGCGGCTCAGAATGTTGAAGACGAGAACGATGAGCACGAGAACCAGGGAGGCGGACCAGGCGAGCTGGATCTGGTTCGGGAACGGCATGCCCGAGAAATTGAAGATCAGGATCGAGAGCGAGGCGGTCGGCTCGAGCAGCCCTTCGAGCCAGTAGTTGCTGAACAGGGCGGTGAACAGCAGCGGCGCCGATTCGCCCGCCGCGCCCGCGACCGCCAGCATCACGCCGGTCATGACGCCCGGAAGCGCCGTCGGCAGCACCACCTTCAGCACGCCCTGCGTCGTGGTGCAGCCCATGCCGACGGCGGCGTCCTTCATGCGCTGCGGCACCATGCGCATGGCCTGTTCGGCGGTCAGGATCACCGTCGGCAGCATGCCGATCGCGAGCGCGAACCCGCCGGCGATCGCGGAATAGGTGCCAAGGCCCTTGACCAGCACGCCGAACACGAACACGCCGGCGAGAATGGACGGAAAGCCCGTCAGCACCTGCGCGACGAAGCGCGCGCCGGCCGAAAGCTTCGATTTGGGCGCGACGACGCCAAGATAGGCGCCGCCGATCACGCCGATGGGGATGCACACCGCCGAGGCGATCCCCACCATGACGAGCGTGCCGAGGATCGCGTTGCCGAAGCCGCCGCCCTGCATGAAGCCCGCCGGCGGCAGCGCCGTCAGCGTCTCCCATGAGAGCCGCGCGCCGCCCTCGGAGACGAGCATGTAGAGCACCGAGATCAGCGGCGCGGAGGCGAGCAGCGCGAGCAGCCAGACGAGGCCGGTCAGGACGGCGCTCATGATGTTGCGCGCGTCGCCCATGGAGCGGCGCATGTCGGGCGTCTCCCGCATGGGAGCGGCCGCGGCGGAAACGTCTGCGACGGACATTGCGGGCGCTCCTCAGGTCGTCTGCTGCTTGGAGGCGAAAGACATGATGATCTCTCCCGCCACATTGACGATGAGCGTCACCGCCAGAAGGGCGAGCGCCGCGAGCATCAGGGATTCGCGTTCGATCTGGCCGGCCTCGGGGAAGTTCGAGGCGAGCAGCGAGGCGAGCGTGTTGGCCGGCGAGAACAGGGACAGGCTCAGCTGATTGGCGTTGCCGATGATCATGGCGAGCGCCATGGTCTCGCCGAGCGCGCGGCCGAAGCCGAGCACCAGCGAGGCGAAGACGCCGCCCGAAGCTGTCGGCAGGAGCACCTTGAGGATCGCCTCCCAGCGGGTCGTCCCCATGCCGTAGGCGGCTTCCTTCACTTTATAGGGGATGGATTTGAAGGCGTCCTGCGAGATCGCCGCCACTGTCGGCAGCACCATGATGGCGAGCACCAGCACGGCCGGCGCCATGCCCGGCCCGCCGAAGGGCGTCGAGAAGAGCGGGATGAAGCTGAAATTGTCGTGCAGCCAGCCAGCGACGGGACGAATGGCCGGGATGACGACGAAAATGCCCCAGAGGCCGTAGACCACGCTCGGAATGGCCGCAAGCATCTCGATCACGGTGCGGAACACGAAGGCGAGGCTCAGCGGCAGGAAATCCTGCGTCAGGAAAATGGCGATGGCGACGCCGAACACGCCCGCGAGGCCAAGCGCCAGGATCGAGCTGTAGAGCGTTCCCCAGATCTCGGCCAGAATGCCGAACTGGCCGCGCGACGGCGCCCAGACCGCCGAGGTCAGGAAGCTCAGCCCCTGGCGGTGCAGCGCCGGCGCGGCCTCGATGCCGATCTCGAACAGAATATAGGCAAGAAGCGCGATCGTCGCCGCCGCGCAGGCGAAGGCGAGGCCGCGAAAGGCGCGGTCGACGCCATAGGTGAAGGGCGTCGGGTCCTTGGCTGCGTCCCGCCCGTGGAGACCGACCGTGATGTCGCTGGCCATGAAACTCATTTTCCTTTGTGGTCGGGCGGGCGTTTCGGCCCGCCCGTTCGGGCGCTAGCGGATGTTTGGAACTTCGGAGAGCACGCGCGCCGCGACCTTCTCGGGCAGCGGGATATAGCCGAGCTCGTCAGCCATCGCCTGGCCGTCCTTGGCCGCCCAGGTCACGAAGTCACGCAGCGCGGCGGGGATTTTCGCGTCGCCGCCATGCTCGCGGAAGAACAGCATCCAGGTGAAGGTGACGATCGGATAGGAGTCGGCGCCCTTGGGATCGAGCACCCAGACGCGCAGGTCGGGGCCGGAGAAATCCGCGCTCGCGAGCGCGGCCTGTCCAGCCGCCGGGCCCGGCCCGACGAAGGCGCCCGAGGCGTTCTGGAGCTTCGCCATCGGCAGCTTGGCCATTTTGGCGAAGCCGTATTCGACATAGCCGATCGCGCCCGGCGTCTGCATCACGGTGGCGGCGACGCCGTCGTTGCGCGGCGCGCCGACGAAATTCGACTGGTTCGGCCACTGCACCGTGGCGCCCGACCCGACCTTCTCCTTGAAGGCGGGGCTGATCTCGCTCAGATGCTTGGTGAAGACGAAATTGGTGCCCGAGGCGTCGGAGCGGCGCGCGACGGTGATCTGCTGGCCGGGCAGCTTCACGCCGGGGTTCGCCGCCACGATGCGCGGATCGTCCCAGCGCGTGATTTCACCCGAAAAGATCAGCGGATAAACCTCGCGCGGCAGCTTGAGCTCGGCGACGCCCGGCAGATTGTAGGCGAGCACGATCTCGCCCGCCGTCATCGGCAAGAGCACGACGCCGCCCTTGACCTGGGCGATCTCCTCGTCGGTCATGGCCGCGTCGCTCGCGGCGAAGTCGACGATGCGGGCGATGAAATTGCGGACGCCCGCGCCCGACCCCTGCGACTGATAGTCGATGCGAACGCCGCGGTTCGCCTGGCCGAATTTGTTGAACCAGGCGGAGTAGATCGGGAACGGAAAGCTCGCGCCCGCGCCGACGATGCGGACGCTTTGGGCCGACGCCGCGCCGTTCAGCGCAAGCAACCCGGCGAACGCGACAGCGGCCGCGCGTAAAAACGATGATTTCATAACCGGCATATCCCTCGGTGGTTCTTGACATGCGCTCGGGAGCCGCGCCGCGGCCGGACACATGCTCCCCCGCTCACGGCGCCCCTCCTCGCCTGCTTGCGACCGGGGCGAGCTTGGCGTTAGCATTGGTAAATGACACACAGATGTCATCCGGCGGCGCGCGGCGCGGCTTCGCCGGTCGGACGCGCGAAAAACCGCAAGAGCGTCAGACCGCGACGGCGACGCGAAATTCTGGAAAGCGAGAGTCCGGAAGCAAGGCGCGGAGCGCCCGCCGCACGCTGGGCTGACGCATGACGACAGGTCTTGCCGCGCTCCGGCGTTCGCCGTGCGCAGGCGCGCCGATTGCCAAGCCTTCAGAGCGCTGTTAGAGCATCGCTCAAGGGGAGATTCGCCCTTGCGCAGGCTGGCGGAAGACGAAGCGCCCGGCGCTCATGAGCCGCGTTAGCTCAGCTGGTAGAGCAACCGCCTTGTAAGCGGTAGGTCGGGGGTTCAAATCCCTCACGCGGCGCCAAATCACCGCTTAAGACGTTCGATTTCGTCCTTCAGTGACTGAACTTCCTAACATTTCGTCGTTCTTGGCGTCCGAGGCTTGTCCTCGCTGGCCCGATTGTGTCCCGACGATTTGCTGCCGCATTCGTCGGCGCGACCCGACGCCGACATGTCTCTCGCCGACGTCGAAATCAGGAAGGCCGGGCCAAGCGGCCGGCCGGTGAAACTTTCCGACGGCGGAGGCGTCCGGCTCTGGGTTGACGCGGACGGCGCCAAACGCCGGCGGCCCGCCTTTCGCGTCGGCGGCAGGCGGACCCCGCCCTGTTCTTCAATGAAGATGGCAGGCTCGATTTTGAGCCAAGCCTCCGCCGCAAAATTGCGGCGCTTCGAATCAAGGGTTTAGCCCGCGATCCGCCGCCCGAACCGGCGACAAGAAAAGCCGCTACATTTTGTTGCTCCTACGTTACCCAGCACGCTTTCGCCGGGATTGAAGGAGCGCTTAAAGCAACCTAAATCATTGATTTGATGGTGAGCGCGCTGGGACTCGAACCCAGGACCCTCTGATTAAAAGTCAGATGCTCTACCGACTGAGCTACGCGCTCCTTGAGAAGCAGGCGTGAAGTAGCGTCATCTGTCGCGGGGGTCAATAGAAACGCCTCGCCTCAAATCGCGCTGCGGCCGTCTTCAGCGAAGCCCCACGGCTCACGCGCGCGTCGCTGCGTCGTCGTCCTGGCGCGCCGGCGCCGATGGCGCCGAGCCCATGGGCCGCGCCGTGAGGATGCGGCCAAGCCGCCGACTGTCGCGAGACGCGGCGCGCGTTCAAGCGTTCACCCGAGAAAATCAAAAATGAACGCGAGCGCGTCGCAGCCATGGTCGACGCGTCATGTTCAGGCGGCGCGTCGCGTAAAAGGGGAAAAGCCGAAGCCTCGGCCTTTCGTCAAGGCCTGTCTCGCAGCTAGAGCCAGCGCCGCCCGCCGGTTTCGCCTTCCGCCGACGTCGAGCCGCGCCGGACCATATGCCAGATCCAGAGCACGAGAACCGCGCCCACCGTCGCGCCGATGAAGCCCGCGCCCTGGTCCATCCGATACCATCCGATCGTTTGTCCGAGCCATGTGGCGACGAAGGCGCCGACGACGCCGAGCACGATCGTCATGATGAAGCCCGACGGGTTATAGGGGCCGGGAGAGAGAAAGCGAGCAATCATCCCGGCCAGAAAGCCGATGAACAGAATATAGAGAATCGACATGAAGCGCCTCGCAAGCTGATCCGTGCGGCGCTAACGCTTAGCGCCCTTTCGGGTTCGCGCGGTTCAGCGGTCGAGGCGCGCGATCAGGCTCGACGTGTCCCAGCGGCCGCCCCCCATCGCCTGCACTTCCGCGTAAAACTGGTCGACCAGCGCCGCCGTCGGCAGGCGCGCCCCGCTGCGGCGCGCCTCATCGAGGCAGATCGCGAGATCCTTGCGCATCCAGTCGACGGCGAAGCCGAAATCGAACCGGCCTTCGGCCATGGTCCTCCAGCGGTTCTCCATCTGCCATGATTGCGCGGCGCCCTTGGAGATCACGGCGATCACCGCCTCGGCGTCGAGGCCGGCGAGCCGTGCGAAATGAAGCCCTTCGGCGAGGCCCTGCACGACGCCCGCGATGCAGATCTGGTTGACCATTTTGGCGAGTTGCCCGGAGCCGACCGGCCCCATGAGCCGCGCCGCTTTGGCGTAGGCCGCGATGACGGGTTCGACGCGCGCGTAATCCCCCTCCGCGCCGCCGCACATGATCGACAGGGCGCCGCTTTCGGCGCCCGCCTGCCCGCCGGACACCGGCGCGTCGACGAAGCCCACGCCCCTCCCCGCAGCTTCGGCCTGCAGCTCACGCTCGACTTCGGCCGACGCGGTGGTGTGGTCGACAAAGACGCCGCCGCCGGCAAGGCCTTCGAGCGCCCCGTCCGGCCCCAAAGCCACGCTGCGGAGATCGTCGTCATTGCCGACGCAGGCGAAGACGAACTCCTGGCCGGCCGCCGCCTCGCGCGGGGTCGACGCGACGCCGCCGCCGTATTTTTCGGCCCAGGCCCGCGCCTTCGCGGCGGTGCGGTTGTAGACCGTGACCTTATGGCCGCGGGCCTGAAGATGGCCGGCCATGGGAAACCCCATCACGCCGAGGCCGAGAAAAGCGATGTTCGCCATTGCGCAGGATGTCCGATTTCGGCCGGCGCGCGCCGGCGTCCGAGAACCTGAACCCTAAACCGTTTGAAAGCCGCCGTTCAACCGGCAAGGCCGCTTCGCCGCCGCGAGCCCTCAGTTCACCCTGAAGCCGAAGTAATTCTGGGCGAGACGGGCAAGCGAGCCGTCGGCCATGACCTCGTCGATCGCCTTGTCGAACCGGGCTTTCAGAGCCGTGTCCCCGCGTCGCAGCCCAATCCCGACGCCTTCGCCGAAATAGGCCGGGACGTGAGGCGAATCGGCGACGATCCGGCAGCAGCGCCCTTCGTTGCGCGTCTTGAGAAAATCCGCCGCCGCGTCCTTGTCGGCGAGCACGAAATCAACCCTGCCCTCGCCGAGGTCAAGAATCGCCTCCTCGAGCGTCGCATAGGTTCTGATCGTCGAACCGGGGTAAAGATCGCGCACATAGGCTTCATGGGCGCCGCCAGCCTCGACGCCGATGCTGCGCCCCTTCAGCGCCGCGGGGCTCGTATCTTTGACGTCTGCGTCCGCCTGGGCCAGAAAAGCCGACGGCATGCGAACATAAGGCTTTGAAAAAGCGATCTGATCTTGCTGCGGCCCGACGCCGATCTCAAGCGCGGCCATGACAGCGTCATATTGGCCGCTGAGCAGCCCGGGAATGAGGCTCTCCCAATCCTGCGCGACGAAGCGGCACTGAAATCTGGCGCGCGCGCAAAGCAGGCGGCCGAGATCAATTTCGAAGCCGGCGAGTTCGCCCGATCCGTCGAGATAGTTGAAGGGCGGGCGCGCGCCTTCGCTTGCAATGACGATCTGCGTTTGCGTTCCGTCGTGGGCGGCGAGCGCCGGTCCGGCCGCGCAGGCGAAAA
The DNA here is from genome assembly GCF_044226135.1 of Methylocella sp. Classification (NCBI taxonomy): domain Bacteria; kingdom Pseudomonadati; phylum Pseudomonadota; class Alphaproteobacteria; order Hyphomicrobiales; family Beijerinckiaceae; genus Methylocella; species Methylocella sp. The sequence continues at coordinate 118,194 of NZ_JBGAHM010000001.1, forward strand.
TCAGACCAAGCCAATGCAGGCCAAAACAAAGAAACGCAGCCGGCGTCCCTGGGCGACGAAGGCGGTTCACGGGCTGGTCTCCCTGGCGGCGTCGTGTGCCGACGTCTGGCGCTTGGCGAAAGCGCGACGATCTATGATGCAGGTTCGAGCTGTCGTCCAGCGGCTTCTTGATTATAGAAAGTCTAATCTGTAGAGGGCGGATATTGAATGAATTTATGGCATCGCTTATACGAGAGCCTTCGCCTGACGCGCCTTTTCGCTGCGTCAGCGCTGGAGTCGAAACACAAGATGGCGAGCGAGCAGGAGGTTCTCAAAGCCCTTGAGGCGGTGGCGGGACCAGACGGCAAAACCCCCTTGCCGCAGTCCGGCGCCGTTTCGGGCCTGTCGATCCGCGACGGGAAGGTTTATCTGTCGATCTCCATCGACCCGAAGCGCTCGGCCGAACTCGAACCGATGCGCGCCGCCGCCGAAACGGCCGCACGCAACGTCGCGGGCGTGGCCGGCGCCATCGTGAGCCTCACCGCCGCCAGACCCGCCCAGCAGGCGCCAGCCGCGGCCGCTCCGCGGACGGCGCGCGCGCCCTCGATCCCGGGGGTGCGGCACATCGTGGCGGTGGCGTCCGGCAAGGGCGGCGTCGGCAAGTCGACCACCTCGATCAATCTCGCGCTCAGCCTCGCGGCGCTTGGATGGCGCGTCGGCATTCTCGACGCCGACATCTACGGCCCGTCGCTGCCGCGTCTCCTCAATCTCAAGGACGGTCCTCGTACGGAAGGCAAGACGCTGATTCCGCTTGAGGCGTTTGGCCTCAAGGCGATGTCGATCGGCTTCATGGTCGGCGAAGACGAGGCGATGATCTGGCGCGGGCCGATGGTCATGGGCGCGCTGCAGCAGATGTTGCGCGACGTCGCCTGGGGCGAACTCGACTGCCTCGTCGTCGACATGCCGCCTGGCACCGGCGACGCGCAGCTGACGCTGGCGCAAACCGTGACGATCGCCGGCGCGGTGATCGTCTCCACGCCGCAGGATCTCGCCCTGATCGACGCCCGACGCGGCGTCGCGATGTTCAACAAGGTCAATGTGCCCGTTCTCGGGATTATTGAAAACATGAGCTATTTCGTCTGTCCGCAGTGCGGCGGACGCTCCGACATCTTTGGCCATGGCGGCGCGCGTCTCGAAGCGGAGCGTTACGGCGTGCCATTCCTTGGCGAGGTTCCGTTGCATATGGAGATCCGCGAACGCTCCGATTCGGGCCTTCCGGTCGTCGTGGCCGCGCCCGACGGCGCCCACGCGAAAATCTATCGGGCCATCGCCGAACAGGTGAAAGCCGGGCTCGAACATTCGAGCGTTCGCAGCGCGCCGAAAATCGTCATCGAATAGAGGATCGCCCCGGAAGCTTGCGCCAGGCCTGCGCCTCAAAGGCGAAGAGCCGCTCCGCCGCAACGAAAAGGCGCGACGCGTCTGGAAATGTACAACACGTTTTGTTAAGCATGGGGCATGGACGCCCCTCATGAACGGCTCGCCCTCGCGCGCCGCAACGCCGGATTCGAAAACGCGACGGATGCGGCGCGCGCGTTCGGCTGGAATGAAAACACTTATCGCAGCCATGAAAACGGCGAGCGCGGGCTGAGGCTTCCGGTCGTCGAACGCTATGCGAAAGCGTTCAACGCCAGCGCCGCCTGGATTTTGACCGGAGAAGGCGAGGTCGAGCCCGCTCCAGAGCCGAAGAACACGGTTCGTCTGGTCGGCCGAATCGGCGCAGGCGCCGTGATCGACGCCGACTTCGAGCAGGAGCCGGCCGAAGGCTTCGCCGAAATCGAAATCCCCTACCCCGTGCCAGACGGCGCCGTCGCCTTTGAAATCGTCGGCGACAGCATGTGGCCGCGCTATGACCCCGGCGACATCGTGATCTGCTGGAGGGTGGCCCAAACCCGGAGCGAAGCTGACGGATGGGAGGCGGCCGTGCGCCTGACCGACGGCCGTCGCTACCTCAAGACCGTAAGGCGCGTATCGAAGGACCGCTTCGATCTCGTCAGCCATAACGCCGCGCCGATTCCCAACGTCCAGATTGAATGGGCCTGCAAGGTCTTCGGCAATATCCGCGCGGGCGAATGGACCCTTCTTGCGCAGGCGCCCCGCCGCAGATAGCTCCACGCAAGCGATCAGAGTTTTTCTTTCCACACGGAAATGGCGGCGCGGCCAGCGCCAAGCTGCGTCGAAGCGGCGGTTCATCCACGTCACGTCTCGACCGGCGCGGCGGAAAAAATTGCGCGCATTGTACATTTTGTGTTGCGGAACGCGGTACGTTATGTACAGTGAGACATCGGCGCTGGACGCCGTCAAGCAAGGTCGCCAGCCTCGCCAGGGGATCAGGTCATGAGCCAGAAAAACTCCGAAAAATCAGCTCCGGTGGTCGTCGCTTTGGGCCGGAGCCCCGCACGACGCGAGCAGATTGACGCGACCCGCACGGAGACGGCCGAATATCTCGCCCAGATGGCCGGAGAACTGGTCACGCTCGCGGCGACCGCGCGCCTGGCGCGTCTCTCCATGCTGCTTGATTACGTCAAACGAGAAGCGGAAGCTGAAGCTTCCACATTATGACGCGGGAACTCTCGCGACGGCTCCGCTCGCATGCCGGCGGCCTCGACATGCCCCGGCGAAGCGCGCTCAGCCGCCGGTGACGCTCATATGCCGTCCGAGTTGCGGCGGCACGACCTGCCGATCGATGATGAAATCATGCCCCTTGGGCTTGCGCGAAATCGCGGCGTCGATGGTTTGGAGCAGAAGCTCGTCCGAGTCCGAGGCGCGCAGCGGCGCGCGCAGATCGGCGGAGTCCTCCTGCCCAAGGCACATGTACAGCGTGCCGGTGCATGTGACGCGCACGCGGTTGCACGCCTCGCAGAAATTATGCGTATGCGGCGTGATGAGACCCAAGCGGCCGCCCGTCTCTTCGACGCGAAGATAGCGGGCCGGCCCGCCCGTGCGATGGTCGATCGGCCGCAACGCGAACCGTTCGGAAAGACGGCTTTCAGCTTCGGTCAGAGGGAGATACTGGCTGGCTCGCTCCTGGTCGATGTCGCCAAGCGGCATCACTTCGATCAGCGTCAGGTCGGCTCCGCGGCCATGCGCCCAGAGAAGCATGTCGGCGATCTCGTCGTCGTTCACGCCCCTGAGCGCCACCATGTTGATTTTGACCGCGATGCCGGCGTCCTGCGCGGCGTCGAGGCCTCGCATCACCTGGGAGAAATCTCCCCATCTGGTGATGATCCGGAATTTTGCGGGATCGAGCGTGTCGAGCGAGACATTGACGCGACGCACGCCCGCCGCCGCCAGATTCGCCGCGTGGCGGGCGAGTTGGGAGCCGTTCGTCGTCAACGTCAATTCATGCAGGGCGCCGGATTCAAGATGCCGTGACAGAGACTGAAAAAACCCCTCGATCCCGCGCCGCACCAGCGGCTCTCCTCCGGTAATTCGCAATTTTTTCACGCCGCGGGAGATGAAGGCCGAACAGAGGCGGTCGAGCTCTTCAAGCGAGAGAATGTCGCGCTTGGGCAGGAACTGCATGTCCTCGGCCATGCAATAGACGCATCGCATGTCGCAGCGATCCGTCACGGAGACGCGAAGATAGGAGACGCTCCGGCCGAACGGATCGATCAGGGAGGAAACGGGCGCGGCGTCCCCCGGCGCCTCGACGATGGGTGTAATGACTGACATTTCCCGCTTGCGCTTGAACCTTCTCAGGAGTTTAGAACCTATATAGGGCGTAAACGCAGAGCGTGTGATAAAAGTTTTGGAGATTTGAAACGTGACGGATCATTGGCCGGCCGAGCTTCGTCTCAAGGACAAAGGCCGCACGCTCTACGTCGCCTTCGAGGACAGGACCGAATATGTCCTGAGCGCCGAATATCTGCGGGTCATGAGCCCGAGCGCGGAAGTGCAGGGACACAATCCTCGCGATCGCGTCACCGTGGGCGGGAAGCGCGGCTGTTCGATCGTCGAAATCGAGCCGGTCGGCTCATATGGCGTGCGTCTCGGCTTCGACGACCGACACACGACCGGAATCTTCACCTGGAAATATCTGCACGAACTTGGAGCGACATATTCCGAAAAATGGTCGTTTTACGAGGCCGAACTGAAAGAGAAGGGACTTGATCGGGATCGTCCGGGTCAGGCGTGATTCCGTTCCGAACAGGTCGTGCGGACGTTTGAGCGCTCTCACGCCGCAACGACGCTGTATTCAGTTCGATTCAACGGATCCAATTACTTTCCCACTGATCGAACCCGGGCTCCGCCATAGACATCCGGCCAACCTGCGGACAGGCGCCCACTCGAGGATCCATGCCTTTTTCCCTGCCGCTCTCGATCGCCATCTTCGTCGTCATCTGGTTCGTCGTCCTGTTCGCGGTCCTTCCCTTCGGGATCACCTCGCAGAGAGAAAGCGGCGACGTTACGAAAGGCACCGACCCGGGAGCCCCCGTCACGCCGCGGCTTCTGTCCAAAGCCGTCTGGACGACTGCGATCTCGCTCGGGCTGTTTGTCGCGCTCTCGATTTTCGCGCGCTACGTCGACATGCGGTGATTCGTCCGCATGTCGACGCAGCGCGTGTCGGGCGCGGCGGGGCGGAAGGGCCGGCGCGGGCAAAAAGCGGCCGGCGGCCTCCAGGGCTCAAATCGGCACGTCACGGAAAAAGCGTTCTCTTCGGCACATCACAAGCATGGCGCGCTTGTGGGGAAAATCGAACTCCTTGACCTGATCATAGGCGACGTCGTCGCAATAGCTCAGCATTTTGACATGGGTGGCGCGCGGCTCGCCGACGATCCGCAGGGTGCGCGGTTCATCCAGAAACAGATAATGGGTCAGCGACCGGAACCACGCGAGCGTGCGCGCGCGGCCGAGAAATCGCGGATTGCCGATAAGTCCGTGCCAGCCCCGGTCATAGTCTTGCGCCTCGTAATGCGCGCCGAGCCGGTCTTCCTTCGCCCAGTAGAATTCAAAATAAGCCGCCGGCTCGTCATCCACTGCGCCGATCACGCCGACCGTATGCGGATCGGCTTCCTGCTCGGCGAGATAGGCGTCAAGCTCGTCCATGGTCTTCGCCATGTCCCAAAAGAAATCCACGCGCTTCTGATTCATCCAGCCGTGAAACAGGGCGAGGTCGCGGCGCCGGTCGATGGGCCGCAGCGAGAGCTCGACGCCAAGGTCAGGCATATGGCGGCGATACATCACGCCGTCCGGCTGCGGCGGGCGCAGCGGAGGCTCCCGTCCTGCGGCGCCAAGGCGCGAGCGAATGTCCGGATAGGCTCGATGCGCGCCCGCGACACGCCACAGCAGCGGCAATTGATGAAAGACCTCGCGCTCAACGACGCCGCAGCGCTTCCCGTCGATCTCGGCCATGTCGACAAGGAGCGCGGCCAGCGCAGGCGCCCCTTCCGCCTGATTCACAAGCAGCCGCTTCGCGTTGGGAGCCGCCTGAAACGCCGCGGCCGCCAGCGCGGCGACGACGCTGACGGAGCGTGGATCGGCGAGATCCACGCGCTGGAAATCAAGCGCCGCGCCGCGATCGTCCGAATGCAGCGTCGCTTCGCCGACGCACGCCTCGCCCTGCGTCGCGACGAACCGCGCGCGTCTCTCGCCGTTCGCGCTCGCGACGGAAATCGGCGCTTCGCCCGAAGCCGGAAAATGCAGCGACGGTCGCCCTGGGGCGTCGGCTTTCCCGGGCGGATCGCGTCGGGAAAGCGCCGTCGCGTCTGCGCTCACGACGCGTCTCCCTCGTGAGAATCACGACGCCAGTACGCCGTGACGAGCTGGCGCTCATGTCCGATCCCACGCTCGGCGCGCAGAAATCTGCGGATCTCCTTCGCCGCCGTCGCCTCGCATGCGGCCCAGATGAAGCTTTCATCCCGCGGCGGCCGCGCCGCCTTCGCCGCCGCGACGAGCGCCGCGCCCGGCGGGCCTGCGGGCGAAAGCCATCGCAGTTCAAAGCCCCCGGGCGGAACGATCAAGGACTGAAAGCCGGCGACGCCCGCTTCGATCACGATCTCGCCTCTCGTTCCCGGCGCCGCGGCCTCGAGCATCCGCGCGATCGCCGGGATCGCCGTTTCGTCGCCATAAAACTGCAGAAAATCCGCTTGCGGCGCGGCGCGGCCGAACGGCCCCGCAATCCCGACGAGCGCCCCCGGCCGCGCCTGCGCGGCGAAGGCTGCGCCCGGCCCCGGATCGTCGTGCATGACAAAATCGACGTCGAGCTCTCCGGCCTCGGCGTCGAACCCGCGCACCGTGTAGTAGCGCACGGCCGGCGACAGATCGTCAGGCGGCCAGACGGCGCGCCCGTCGGCGCTCTGACGCGGCCATTGCGGACGCTCGACGCCCAAGGGCGGAAAATACATCCGCACATGCAGGTCGGACGGCGAAAAGAAACGAGCCACGTCGCCGCGGAACGTCAGCCGCCGCATGCGAGGCGCGACGTCGCGCGCGCGCGCCAGCGTCGCCTCGCGAAAATTCGTGAACTCGCCGCTGACGTTGACGTGGCCGATCCATTCGATGACGGGCGCCTCGTCGTCGGCGAAGGCGACCACATGCTCGGCGACGACGGCGCGCAGGTTTTCGAGCGCGGCGAGATCCTCGGCTTCGACAAGAAGCGCAAGCGCGCCGTCCTCGACGTCGAACGAGCCGCGCCCCGCGCCCAGTTCGAACGCCGCGCCCCGCTCGTGCGCCTCGAAGGGAATGTCATGCTCGCCAAGATGCTCGATCAGGATCTCGGCGAGACGACCGGGATCCGAAAGGCGGACGCGCGCGCGCGAAATCAACAGCCCCAAACCACCCGCCTCGTTCTTTTGATGAACACAATCATATCATGACGCGCGACCGCCCAGCGGCCGCCCGCAACATACCTCCGACCGATGTGTCGCCGCAAGGCGTCGCGCTCACTTTAAAGACAGTCAAATCTTTGGAGAAACGGCGAAAATTATTTTTCGTCGGGCCCTAAATTCCCGCTCGCGCCGTTCGTCTTGTCGCCAACAGCGCCGCGTCGCGGCTGCATCGAGAGGACGTCCATGAGTTTCGATCGAGACGACATCGCCTTCAATGTCGTGATCAATGAAGAGGAGCAATATTCGATCTGGCCGGCGTACAAGCCGGTTCCGCTTGGCTGGCGCAAGACCGGATTCTCCGGCGACAAGGCGGCGTGCCTCGCCCATATCGACGTCGTGTGGACGGACATGCGTCCCAAAAGCCTGCGCGACGCCATGGCGGCCGACGCCGCCTCCTGATCCGGCGCGGCGCGCGTGATCTTCAGCCTGCGCCGCATGTAGCCGGACCCGCCCGCTCCGGCGGCGTTTCCGTTTCCGCCGAGGAGCCGCCAATTCGGCCGAGGAGCCCCAATGCTGGACCGTCCTTCGTCCCCCGTTTCGCTGCCCATTCTCTCCGCCTCCGGCGAACCGCTCGCGCACGCCTTCGCGCGGCGCCGCCATGACATCGACGCGGCCGTCAACGACTTCGGCGGCGTGCTGCTGCGCGGCTTTCGCGTCGACTCCGTCGACGCCTTTCGCGCCTTCGCCGCCGCCTTCGGCCATGAGCTGCTGAGCTATGAATTCGGCTCGACGCCGCGCAGCCGGGTCGAAGGCCAAGTCTACTCCTCGACGGAATACCCGGCCCATCGCGAGATCCCGCTGCACAACGAACAATCCTACACGCGCGAATGGCCGATGCGGATCTGGCTCCATTGCATGGTCGCCGCGCAGGAAGGCGGCGCGACGCCGCTCGCCGACAGCCGCGCCGTGTTCCGCGACCTCGACCCTTCGCTGCGCCGCAAATTCGCCGGGCGCGGCCTGCGCTATGTGCGCAATTTCGGCAACGGCCTCGACGTGCCATGGAAGCAGGTCTTCAACACCGAGGACCGCGGCGCCGTCGAAGCCTATTGCCGCGCCCATGCGGTCGACTTCGAATGGAAGGACGACGGCGAATTGCGCACGAGCCAGCTCTGCCAGGCGGTCGCCGTCCATCCCCGCACCGGCGAGGATCTGTGGTTCAACCAGGCGCATCTTTTCCATGTTTCGGCGCTTGCGTCCGAGGAGCGCGAGGCGCTGGTCGACGCGGTCGGCGAGGACGAGCTTCCGCGCAATGTCTATTTTGGCGACGGCGCCCCCATCCCCGACGAAGATCTGGCGCAGGTTCGCGCCGTTCTATCGGCCCGCAGCTTCTCCTTCCCCTGGGTTGAAGGGGATGTCATGATGCTTGACAATATGTTGCTGATGCATGGCCGCGAGCCCTTCCGCGGCCCCCGAAAAGTTGTCGTCGCCATGGCGGAGCCAATGAGCCTTTCGAGATGAGCGTCGTCGCCGTCAGCGCCGTTCGCGGGAGCCTTGCGGCGTGACGCGGACGCAACAGACGCCGGCTCTCGAAGGGCGCGGCCTTGTCGTCTCCTATCACGGACGGCGCGTCCTGCAGGGGCTCGACGTCGCGATCGGGGCCGGCGGCGTCACCGCCCTGTGCGGGCCGAACGGCTGTGGCAAGTCGACGCTTCTGCGCGCGCTCGCCGGCGTGCGCGCGGTCGACGGCGGCGAAGTCTTCGTCGAGGGGCGCGCCCTCGCCTCGATGGGCCGGCGCGAGCGCGCCCGCGCCCTCGCCATGCTCGCGCAGGCGCATGAGCAGCCGGCCGGGCTCGCCGTCGCCGAGCTCGTCGCCTATGGGCGCTACGCGCATCGCCCGCTCGTCGGCGGCCTTTCGCAGAAAGACCATGCGGCGGTCGCGCAGGCGATCGCCGCCATGGGCCTTGAGGGCCTCGCCGACCGGCCGGTTTCGGATCTTTCGGGCGGCGAACGCCAGCGCGCCTGGATCGCCATGGCGCTCGCGCAGGAATGCCGCATCCTGCTGCTCGACGAGCCGACGACCTGGCTCGACATCCGCCATCAGGTCGAGCTCATCGACGCGCTGCGCCGGCTCAACCGCGAGCGCGGCATCACCATCGTCGCGGTTCTCCACGATCTCAACCAGGCGGCGGCGGTGGCCGACCATGTGCTGCTCATGCGCGACGGCCGCGTGACGCATGAGGGCCGGCCCGAAGAGGTCTTGGCCGAAGGCCCGCTGCGCGAGACGTTCGGCGTCGACATGTGGAGCGTCGAGCATCCGGCGGGCGGAACGGCCTGCCTGCCGTCTTACGGCGGAAAGCCATCGCTGCGCGTCGTGCGGGCCGGATGAGCGTCGCCGGATTCTTTCTCGGCGCCGCCTCGCCGCGGCTGACGCGGCCGCGGCCGCGCCTGCTGGCTCAAGGCGCCGCCGCGACCATCGCCATTCTCGTGATTTTGGAGCTCGCCGGCCCGCTGGCGGCGTTGCTGCGCGCGCCCGACGCTCTTGCGCGGGAGGCTGCGGTTTTCGCGCTGTGGGAGCTCAGGCTTCCGCGGCTGCTCGCCACGCTGCTCGCCGGCTCGGCCTTCGGCCTCGCAGGCGCCCTTTTCCAGGCCGCGACGCGCAATCCGCTGGCCTCGCCCGATCTTCTCGGCGTCGCCGCCGGCGCGCAGTTCGGCGTTCTGCTCGGCGCCGCCGTTCCCGCGCTCGCCCCCGTCGCCGGCCCGCCGCTGCTCTTCCTGTGCGGCCTCGCCACGGCTTCGGTCGCCATCGCCGCCGCAGGCGGCTGGCGCGCCTCCGCGCTTCGGCTCATTCTCGCCGGCGGCGCCTGCTCGCTCCTGTTCGGCTCGATCGTCACCTTCATCCTCGCCATGTTCGAACAGAACGTCGCCGGCGTCGCGCTGTGGAGCGGCGGGTCGCTCTACCAGCCGGGCGCCGCCGGGCTGAAGAGCGCGGCGCTCTGGGCGCTGGCGTCGCTCGCCCCGCTGCCGTTCCTGTTGCGGCCCCTGTCGGCCCTCAGCCTCGGCGACGACGTCGCGACGGCGCTCGGCGCGCCCGTGCGGCCGGCGCGTTTCGTCGCCGCCGGCGCGGCGACGGGGCTCACCGCGGTCGGCGTCGCCGTCGCCGGGCCCATCGGCTTCATCGGCCTCATCGCTCCCAATCTGGCGCGCGCCGCAGGCGCCTACAGACTCGGCGAGATCGCCGCCCTTTCGGCGCTGACGGGAGCCGCGCTGCTCCTCGCCGCCGACGCGCTGGTCCTCGCCGTCGGCTTCGAGGCCGGCGTGTCGACCGCCGTCGCCATCGGCCTGATCGGCACGCCGCTCCTGCTCGCGCTCATTTTGCGCAACCGGACGATCACCCCGGCCGATCATGGCGAGGCCGTCGCCGCCGCAAAGACGCGCCCTGCGAAGCGCTTCGCGTTCAGGCTCGCCGCGCTGCTTGCGGCGCTCATGGCGTTTGGCGTCATGTGGGGCGAGGACTGGCTTTCGCCCGCGCGCCTGTTCGAGGCGGCGCTCGGCCATGACCCTGTCTCCGCGCTGATCTTCGACATCCGGGCTCCCCGCCTCGTCGTCGCCGCGGCGGCGGGCGCCATGCTCGCCGCAAGCGGCGTCATTTTGCAGAGCGTGATGCGCAACGCGCTCGCGGGGCCCGAACTCATCGGCGTGACGCAGGGCGCGGCGCTGCTCGCCCTCTCGGCGCTCATCGCCTTTCCCTTTCTGGGGCGCGTCGGCGCCTTCGCCTTCGCGCTCGCCGGCGGGCTTGGCTCGCTCGGCCTCATCGTCGCGCTGAACTTTCGTCGTCGGCTCGCGCCGCTGCCGGTCGCGCTCACGGGGCTCGCCCTTGGCGGGCTGTTCGCCGCGCTGACCACGGCGCTCATCGTCCAGACCAGCGCGCAGCCGGCGCGCGCCCTCGTCTGGCTCGTCGGGGGAACTTACGGCCGCAGCTGGGCCGACGCGGCGGCGCTGCTGCCCTGGCTCGCCGTCGCCGTCCCGGTACTCTTTTTGCTCGCGCGCCCGCTCGACATGCTCGGGGTCGGCGAGGACGCGGCGACAAGCCTCGGCGTTCCCGTCGCGCCGCTGCGGGCGCTCTCCCTGTTCGCCGCGGCGACGCTCGCGAGCGCCGCCGTCGCCATCGTCGGGCCGATCGGCTTCGTCGGACTGGTCGCGCCGCATCTCGCCCGGCTTCTCGGATTCCACCGGCATGGCGCGCGCTTCCTCGTCGCGATGCTGATCGGCGCGCTCGTCGCCGCAACGGCGGACATTCTCGGCCGCGCCCTGCTCGCGCCGACGGAAATCCCCGCCGGCGCCATCACCGCCCTCGTCGGCGGCCCCTATTTTCTGTGGCTGCTGATGCGGCGCGGCCAGAAGGAGAGCGCCGCATGACGACGTCCGCCGCGCCAGTTTCGCGCCGCGCCCTTCTCGCCGCCGGCGCCTGCTGGGCGCTTCAGCGCGCGGCCCCGGCGGCCGTGGCGGAGCCGCGCGCCGGATCGATGATCGCGCGCAAATCCGCAGTCCTGCCGGAGCGGCCGCAACGCGTCGTCGCGCTCGAATTCCTCATGGCCGAAACGCTCGCCCTGCTCGACCGCCCGCCCGTCGGCATGTCCGACGCGCGCCTGTATCCGGGGTGGATCGGCGTCGAAACGGACAGGCTCAAGAACGCTGTCGACGTCGGCACGCGCCAGCAGCCGAGCCTCGAAGCGATCGCCCGCCTGCAGCCCGACCTCATCCTCGGGGTCGCCTACAGGCATGCGGCGCTGTTCGACGTCCTCGCGCAGATCGCGCCCGTCGTGCTGTTCGAATTCGCCCCGGGCGCGAACGGCGGGACGCAGCTCGACTCCGCTTTTGAAACGCTCGACATTCTCGCCGGGATAACGGGCGAACAGACGCGGGCGGCGGGCGTGCGCGCCGACGCCGAGGCCGCGTTCGCGCGCGACCATGCGCGCCTCGTCGACGCGGGAAAGACCGGCGCCGGCTTCGTCCTGCTTCAGGAGCTTTCGTCTCCGGACACCTATTGGGCGTTCACCGGGGGCAGCCTCGCCGCCGGCCTCGCGGAGCGGCTCGACCTGCGATTCTGGCCGCAGCGGCGCACGCGCGACGGCGTGCGGCCGCTCCAGTCGGAGGAGCTTCTGGCGCTTGAAAATGTCGACGTCGGCCTGATCAGCTTCAGCGGGCCGCAGGCGACGCTCGAGTCGAAAACGTCGAGCCCCGTCTGGCGCCGCACGTCGGCCCGGCGCGAAGGGCGCGTCGTCCTGATCGAGCGCAACATCTGGAATTTCGGCGGCGTCGGCTCAGCCATGCGCCTGTCGAACGCGATGACGGGCGCCGTGCTGGCGTCGCCCACCCGCTTCTGAACCGGCTATTTCAGCGGCCCGCCCCAGGGCTCGGCGAAAAACGTGTCGCGCTCGATGATGACGAGCTCCGAGCGCTTGTGCGGAAGATCGAATTCGCGCGCCCGCAGGAATCCCTGCTTCTGCATGTATTCGATCCAGCGCACGTGATCGACGCGCGGATCGCCGACGATGCGGCGCGTGCGCAGATCGTCGAGAAACATGAAATGCAGCAGCGCCCGGAACCAGGCCTCGACCTTGCCCGGCCCCTGGTGCTTCGAATCGCCGACAAGCAGATGCACGCCGCGGTCATGATCGCCGACGTCATAGAAGGGCGCGATGCGGTCCTCTTTCGCCCAATAGATTTCGAAATAGGCGAAAGGCTCGTCGTCGAAACATCCGAGCATGCTGATCATATGCGGGTCGGCCGCGACGCCTTCGATATAGGCCCTGTGCTCCTCGACGCTTCCCTTCTGTCCCCAGAAATGAGCCACGCTGTCGAGGTTCATCCAGGCGTTGAAGACGTCGAGGTCGCGCCGCGCGTCGAAGGCGCGGATGCTGAAATCGGCGCCAAAGCGCGGCATGTGGCGACGATAGACCTCGCCCTTAGGCTTTGGCGGGCGCGGCGGATGCGCCAGCCTCTCGCCTCCGGCTTCGGCTCCCGCCGGTCTGCCTGAGCCCTTGAGCCACATCCGCGGATCCTGCCAGAAGAACCCGCGCCGGACCCAGAAGCGCGTGAGCCCGCCCGATTGCTCCTCGCAGCTTTCAAAAACGCCGCGCGCGACGGCGCCTGCGGCGAACGCATCCGACGCCGGCGCGAGAAGCGAAAGCGCCGGCGGGCGGCGCGCGTGAGAGAACACGGCCGCGAGCGCGGGCAGGAGCGCCTCGGGCGGAAAGGCGTCGCCGGAGAGCCGCCGGTCCGTCGAAAACGCGTCCGCGCCGGTCCGGCGCAGGCGCGCCGCCTCCCGCCCGTCGAGGCGCAGGACGACGCCCTCGTCCGTCAGGTCGGCTTCGGCGCGACGGCCGTCGCCGAGGCGAAGCCCGAACGAAGCCGGCTTCGCGTCCGCCCGGGAGGCCGGCGCCGCGATTTTGGCAGCTGCGTTCGTCACCATGTGTAGCGGACAGACCCCAGGACCTTGCGTCCCGTTCCATAAAAACAGGCCGTCTCGCCGGAGCAGGCCGCGACGTAATGCGTGTCGAGGATGTTGTTGGCGTTGATCGCCAGGCGCCAGTTCTGGATGTCATACGAAACGCCGGCGTCGACGAGCGTGAAGTTTGGAACCTTGAAGGTGTTCTCGACGTCGCCCATCGTGGAGCCGTAATAGCGGATGCCCGCGCCAACGCGCAGTCCGGAAAGCGGCGTCGACGAGAATTTGTAGTCGGCCCAGAGCTGCAGGATCGTGTCCGGAACGGCGACCGGCCTCTTGCCGACGTTCGTCGGGTCGGCGTCTCCCGTCACGCGCACGTCCTGGAAGGTGAAGGAGCCGATGGCGCGGAAGCCTTCCTCGAACTGGAGCAGCGCCTCGGCCTCGAAGCCGCGCGAATTGAGGTCCTGCGCGAAGGCGTCGAGCAGATTGGGCCCGACCTGCGAGATCACGTTGGTCTGGTCGATGCTGAAGGCCGCGACCGAAAGCTGGCTGTTCGTCCCCGGCGGGACATAGCGCACGCCCACTTCGCCCTGACGGCCGAAGCTCGGCCCAAAAGGCTGGCCCTCCACGTTCGAGCCGACGTTCGGCAGGAAGGATTGCGTATAGCTGCCATAGGGCGCGAAGCCGCCGTCCATGAGAATGACGGCGCCGACGCGGGGCGACCAGACGTAATTGTTGTTGTAGACGACTGCGTCGCTCACGACCGTGTCGCGGAAGCTCTGCCGCGCGATGTCATAGCGCAGGCCGGCGGTGATCACCACACGGTCAGTGACCTTCATCTGGTCCTGGGCGTAGAGGCCGACCTGATCGAGATACTGGCGCGTGTTCTGGGCCGGGAAGAGCTGGAGATCCCAGAGGCTGGCGTAGGACGGCTGGAACAGGTTGAGAAGATAGGGCGAAAAATTATAGAATTGCGGGTCCCAGGTCTTCTGATGCGCATAGTCCACGCCGAACAGCATGGTGTGCGACGTCTCGCCGAGGTCGAACTTCGCCTGCGCCTGCGTGTCGACGGCGAAGCGGTCGGCGCCCGGATTGGCCCGCGCCGCGAGCTCGGCGATGTATTGGTAGTTGTCGGGCGGGCTCGGGTAGAGCCCCGCGCCATAGACCGTCTTGATGTCGGATTCGATGTGGTTGAAGCGCAGGTTCTGGCGCACCGTCCAGACCTTGTTGATCTCATGCTCGAATTCGTAGCCGATCGACCATTGCGTCTTGTCGTAGCCGTCGAAGCTCGAGTTGCCCGTCCAGGTGCTGCGCGGAATCTGGCCGAACGGGTTGAACAGAACCGTGCCCTGAGCCGGCAGGAAGTTGGTGTCGATGCTGGTGTGGTCGCGCAAATAATTGGCGAAGACCGTCATCGAGGTCGAGGCGTCGGGCGACCAGCGCAGCGACGGCGAGAGGGAGAGCCGCCGGCCTTCGTTGGGATTGCCGAAGTCGAGGTTGGTGCGATAGAGGGTGGCCGCGACGCGATAGGACCACGCCCCCTGCGGGTCGATCGGGCCGCCCTGATCGAGATTGAGCTGGGCGAGGCCCTGCGATCCGAACAGGGTCTGGCCGATGAAGATCGGCGTCGAGGTGGGACGCTTCGAAACGTAATTGACCGTGCCGCCGGGGTTGCCCTGACCGTAAAGGATCGACGCCGGCCCGCGCAAAACTTCGACGCGCTCGAGCGACCACGGGTCGACGCGCCAGCTGCCGTAGGGCGGCAGCAGCGGAAGCTGCAGATTGTCCTGGAAGAAATTGGCGGGCAGGCCGCGGATGGTGATGTAATTGTCCGAACGCTGGTCGACGCCGTAGACGTCGGGCGAGACGCCCGGCGTATAGCGCAGGGCCTCGTTGACGTTGACGGACTGGAAAGTGTCGAGCCTGTCGCGGCCGATGACCGTGAGCGACTGCGGCGTCTCGATGATCGGCGTGTCGGTCTTGGTGCCGGCCGTGCTCGCGGGGGCGACAAGGCCGGGGAACGGGCCGACGCCCGAGCCGACGCCGATTCCGCCCTGGCCGCCGGTGACGTTCACCTGATCGAGCTGCACCGCCGCATCCTGCGCCATGACGCCGGACGCCGCGACGACAAGCGCGGCCACAGACGCCGTGGCCGTCGGCCCGATGCGCCAGAAAGATGTTCCCTTCACGTCCTGATCCCCCCAGCAGAGCCGACGCCGCCGTTGCGCCCCATCGCTCCCCAATTGCCTCAAGCTGACCGCGGCGAACACGTCTGGCGTCGATCACATCGCCGTAGCCATCGGATAATGCTCTCTCGACAACAGATCGTCTACAATTTCACTGGCCCTCAACGGTAGAATCGAGAGCAGTGTGTCGCTGAGGCCATGGCTGTCCTCATTGCACCCCTGCAGATAGATGCGGGAGGCGTAGGACGGCGGCGTCTTGACGCGGTAGAATCGGTCGACTTCGAAGCCGCCGAGATCCGACGCGAGGTTGGCGAGAATGCGCTCATGCGCGTCATAGCGATATCCGGTGGCGAGAATGACGAGGTCGAAACGCTCCCCGCCCCGTTCGTCGGTGGCGACGTCGCGCGTTTCGATTTCCACCGCGCCGTCGACCTCGCGCACCGCTTCCACGTTGCGCCGTGTGAGAAGCCGGCACGCGCTTGCGCCCGCGAAACGGCGCTCGTAGAGCAACCCGTAAATCTGTTCAATGAGATCGAGGTCGACCACCGAGTAGTTCGTGTTTCTCAGCGAGTTGAGCAGCGCCTTGCGTCTTTCGCCCGAAAGGCCCTGAAGCAGATCGACGAAGGACGGATCGAAGGCCTCGTTGACGAAGGGGCTGTCGTCGGCCGGACGAAGCGCGTGGTCACGCAGGACGAGGGAGACGTCGACGTGGGGCCAGCGCTCCGCAATGTCGCGGAAGATTTCCGCGCCGCTCTGGCCGCCGCCGACGACGGCGACGCGCATCGGCTTCGTCGTCGCGTCCATCATCGGCCGCGCCCGAGTCATATATTGCGAGGCGTGCGCGATCCGGGACCGGCCGACCGCCTCGAACGCCGGAGGAACATAGGGACGCCCGCCGACGCCGACGACGAGGTCCGAAGCCATGCGCCGGCGCCGTTCGCCGTCGCTTCCGACCGAAGTCACGAGCAGACGCGCGACCCTTCCGTTGCGCGACACCGGCTCGACGCTTTCAACCGTCTCGCCATAGCAGCAGCGATCCTCGAACGCCGCGGCGGCCCAGCGGAAATAGTTCGTAAACTCGGCGCGGGACGGATTGGCCTGCTTGAGGTTGATGAAGCTCTGTAGACGCCCGGTCGCATGCAGGTAATTGACGAAGGTGAACCGGCTCGTCGGGTCGCGCAGCGTCGCAAGGTCCTTCAGAAAGGAAATCTGCACTTTGCTGCGCTCGATCAACATGCCCGAGTGCCAGGAGAAGGACGGACTGCGCTCGATGAAGCATGAGTTGAGACGTCCCCCGGCCTGATTTTCGGCAAGGGCGATGGCGAACGCCAGGTTTGAGGGACCAAAGCCAACGCCGATCAGGTCTTTTTCGATCATCGCCATCATGATTGCGTCTCGCCAAGATTGAAAACCGGCGCGTCCGCGTCGGCCGCGATGGCCGAAAGCGCCGTCAAGAAGGTTTGGGCGAGGCGAGCCACGCTCGTCTCGTCGAAGAACGCCGCCAGAAAGCCGATCGAGCACGTAAGGCGGTCGCCCGGGCGCTCGTGAAAATCGAATTCGATCGGGCTGGTTTCGGTCGTCTCGAAGCCTGCTGTCGGTTCGACCGACAGGCCCGCGATCCGCCTGACGGGCGCGGCCTCGTGGCGCAGATAATTGAACAGGATCTGGCACGGCGGGTCGCGCAGGCTGCGGCCGGCGCGCGCGAGCGCCTCGACGAGCACGGCGAGCGGAACCGGCGGCTCAGCCTCGGCGGCGAGCCGATCCTCGCGGACGCCGGCGAGCGTCTCGCCGAAGCGCGCGCCGTCCGGCGCGCGCACGACCGCGACGTCGGTCTCGATCAACACGCCGACGATTCCCTCCGCGTCAGGGTGGCCTCGATCGGCGACGATCACGCCCAGCGCCGCCGCCGCGCAGCCGCCAAGCCGACAGACGACCGCGCCCAGCGCTGCGAGAATGAGGTTCGGCAGGGTCGCGCGGCCGGCCGCGGCGCGCGCGCGCAGCGCCGGGACGAGCCGCGGCTCGATTTCAAACCGCAGGCGCCCGCCTTCGTCCGGCCAGCCGTCGACGAAGGGCCGGTCCATCGGCAGAGGATAGGCGCTCCAGTCGCCCGAAAGGCGCGAGAGCGCGGCCGCGAGGCGCCGCCCGAACGCCTCCCCCTGATCGCGCGCGGCGCGCCAGACGGCGTAATCGACGACTTGCGGCGTGGCGGGCGCCGGCGCGGGGCCCGCCACGAGAGCGGCGAAATCTTCAAGCAGAAGCGCCATCGCCCGGCCGTCGACGACCGCGTGATGCGCGGTCAGGCCAAAAAGATGACATCCGTCATCAAGACGGGCCAGAACGGCGCGCAGGAGCGGGCCGGCGGCGAGGTCGAAGGGCCGCAGCGCGGCGGCTTCAAGCGCCGCGAGCGCCTCCGTCTCGGCCGGCCCGGGGCCGCGCGACGACAGGTCCATGTAGGAGAAATCCGGCGCGCGCGGCGGGCTTGCGACCAGCCTGAGGCGGCCGTCGATCTCGGCGAAATTGATCCGGAGCGCCTCATGCCGCTCGATCAGACGACGCACGGCCGCGGCGAAAGCTTCGGGATCGAGCGCCCCACGCAGCCGCAGGGCGACCTCGACATTGTAGGCGGAGCTCGCCGGCCGCGCCCTGGCCCAGCGCCAGATCTCCTCCTGCATCGGGGTCGCGGGCGCATGGCTTCGCCGCGAGACGCGCGGGATCGGATCGCGCGCGCGCGCCGCCGCGGGCGCGGCCTCGACCACGGCGGCGAGCGTTTTGAGGGAGCTTGCGTCGAAGACGGCGCGGATGGGGAGGTCGACGTTGAACCCGGCCCTGATCCTTGCGGCGAGCCTGGCGGCGAGGATGGAGTGGCCGCCGCGCGCGAAAAAGCCGTCCTCGCGCGAGATCCTGTCGGTCTTCAAAAGCTCCGCAAACAGCGCCGCGAGGCGGCGCTCGGTCTCGCCCCGCGGCGCCTCATAGGGGCGCGCTTCGAGCTGCGGCGCAGGCAGCGCCCGCCAGTCGATCTTGCCGTTCGACAGGCGCGGCAGCGCCTCGAGCGTCACGATCGGGTCGGGCCGCATGTAGTCCGGCAGAAGCCGCGCCGCCCGCGCCGCGAGCCGCGCCCGCAGCGCCGCCCCCAAAGGCCACGCCGCGCCCGAAGCGTCCGTCCCGCCGCGGCCCGACACATAGGCCACAAGCCGCGCCTCCCCGCCAAGCGTCGTCGCCGCCACCGCCGCCTCGCGGCACGCCGGATCGCTCAAAAGCGCCGCCTCGACCTCGCCGGGCTCGATCCGGAACCCCCGGATCTTCGCCTGCGCGTCGATCCGCCCGACATAGTCGAGCGCCCCGTCGGCGCGACGCCGCACCCGGTCGCCGGTGCGGTACATCCGTCCCCCCGAGGCCGAAAACGGGTCCGGCACGAAGCGCGACGCGGTGAGCCCAAAGGCCCCCACATAGCCCCGCGCCAGACCGTAGCCGCCGATGTAAAGCTCGCCCGCGACGCCGATCCCGACCTCGCGCAGATCCTCGTCAAGCACATAGGCCCGCCGCGCTCCGACCGGCGTTCCGATCGGCACGACCGACGCCCCCGCCCACGCCGCCGGCGAGGCCTCCGCCTCCGCCTTGAACAGAAGCGGCGTGATCACCGCCTCGGTCGGCCCGTAGCCGTTGATGATCCGCGCCGGCGAGACGGCGCGCCGCGCCCGCAAAAACGCCTCGACCGAAAAGGCCTCGCCCCCGGCCGTCCACGAGCGCGCCGGCAGCGGCGCGGCCCCCGCCGCAAGCTCCGCCTCATACGCCTCGACAAGGCTCGCCAGAAGCGCCGGGGACATGCCGACGATGGTCACTCCATGCGCCCGGATCGTCGCCAGCGCGTCCTGCGCCGTCCACGCCCGCGCGTCGCCGATCACGAGACGCCCGCCATGCGCCAGCGCCGCCAGCCAGCATTCGCTCGCCCCGTCAAAGGTCAGCGCGATGACATGCAGCACCGCGTCCTGCGGCGTGAACGCATAGAGCGCGCCGACCGCCTCGGCGTGCATCGCCAGCGGGCCATGCGCCACCCCGACCCCCTTCGGCCGCCCCGTCGAGCCCGAGGTGAAGATCACATAGGCGAGCTGGCCCGGATCAATCGCCGCGTCGGCCTCAAACGCCCCGGCCCCGCACGCTTCAGCCTCCCCGCCCAAAATCCGCCCGCGCGCGTCAAGCGACACCGTCGGCAGGTTGCCGGGCGCGAGGCCCTCAAGCCCCTGCCCGCACAAAAACACGCCGGCGCCCGCGTCCTGCGCCATCGCCGCGAGCCGCTCCAAAGGCGCCGCAGGGTCAAGCGGCACATAGGCCCCGCCCGCCCGCAGCACCCCCAAAAGCCCGACAAAGGCCGAAGCCTCGCGCCCGAAACAGCACGCCACCCGAGCCTCACGCCCCACACCAAGAGACCGAAGCCGGCGCGAAACAAGACCGCTCAGACGCCAAAGCTCCCCATAGCTCACACAAACATCCCCGCACTCAAGCGCAACGCCCGACGCATGACGGGCCGCGATCGCGCCGACGCGGTGCGGCACGAGCGCCGCGCCGCAGGGGATCTCGTCCGGGCCTTGAAAGTGAGGGGTCGTCTCAGCGCCCACGCGGCGAGGAGTGCTCATGCGAAATGCCGTCCCTGTCCGTCGCCCAATCGAGCGGGCGTTCTTCAAGACGCGGTGACGGGTCCGGAATTTAGTCGCCGAAGACTTTTTCTTGAGCGGGACAGAAACTCTTTCTAAATCGCCGGCCTCGCCGAACGTCTTGACTAAGGTTCTTAGAAGGGGCTCGGGAGCGGAAATGGGGTATGTGGCGCGCCTGGCGGCGAAAGGTCCGCTCCTGCGCATATTGTTGCAATGTCCGCGCGGGCGGCTGATCGGGGCGCTCGTCGCCTGCGCGGTCGGCGCGGTCGCAGGCGTCGTCATGGTCGCGCTGGTCAACGCCGCGCTCGTCCCGAACGCCGACTTGCGGCTTCTCGCCTCAGGCTTTTTCGCCTGCGTCGTCGTCAACATCGTCGCGCGCGTCGCGAGCGGCGTCTCCTTCGCCGCGCTTGGCGAAGGCGCCCTGCTCTCGATCCGCTCCGAGATGGCGCAGCGGATCGCCTCGGCGCCCTATCGCCGCATCGAGGCGCTCGGCGCCTCGCGCGTGCAGTCGGTGATCACCGACGACGCGGCCAAGGTCGCGGATTTTCTCGTCTCGGCCCCGCATATCCTCATGAACGCGACGATGGTCGCGGGCTGCCTGACCTATCTCGCCTGGCTCTCGTTCTCGGCCTTTGTCTTCGCCGCGCTCGTCATCGTCGCGGGGTCGCTGATTTTTCATCTCGGCAACATCCGCGCGCTCAAGGTTCTGGACGAGGCCGGCCTGGCGCAGGATGAGCTTTTCAAGCATTTCGAGGGGTTGTTCCTCGGGGCCAAGGAGCTGAAGCTGAACGAGGCGCGGGCGCAGGCCTTTCTCGACCAGTCGCTGCGCAGGAGCGTCGAGGACGTGCGCCGCCTGCGCCTGCGCGGCCTGCGCACCTATGTCATGGCGATGAGCGCGGCGCTTTTTCTGGTCTATGCGCTGGTCGGCGCCCTGACCTTTGGCACGGGCGCGGCCGCGGCCGGCTCGACCATCGTCTTCCTTTATCTGATGATCCCCCTCGACTCGCTGCTCGCCGCGCTGCCGAACGCGCAGCATGCGCGGGTCGCCATGGAGCGCATCGAGCGCGTGCTGCATGAGGCTGACGCGCCGGAGCCCTCCGTCGCCGCCGCGCCGGACACGGGCTTTCACGAGCTTCGGCTCGAAGGCGTCAGCCATCGCTATTACCGCGACGCCGAAGACGGCGTGTTCACGCTCGGTCCCATCGACCTGACGCTGAAGCCCGCCGAAATCGTCATGCTGATCGGCGGCAACGGCAGCGGCAAGACCACGCTCGCCAAGGTGCTGACCGGCCTTTATGCGCCGGACGACGGCGCGATCCTGCTCGATGGCGAAAGAATCGTCGACGCGGACCGCGGGCGCCTGCGCGCCCTGTTCTCGACGGTGTTCAGCGATTTTCACCTGTTTCCCACGCTCGACGGCGTCGCCGCGGGGGGCGAAGGCGATCTCGACGCCAGGGCCAACGAGCTGATCGCCAGGCTGCGCCTGTCGCACAAGGTGTCGGTTGCAGGCGGGCGCCTCTCGACGCGGGCGCTGTCGCAGGGCCAGCGCAAGCGCCTTGCGCTCGTCGCCGCCTATCTCGAGGACAGGCCGTTCTATCTGTTCGACGAATGGGCGGCCGACCAGGACCCGGAGTTCCGCGAAGTGTTCTACCGCACGCTGCTGCCGGAGCTGCGCCAGCGGGGCAAGGCGGTGCTCGCCATCTCGCACGACGACCGCTATTTTCCGGTCGCCGACCGCTGCGTGAAGCTTGAGAACGGCGCCGTGGCCGACATTTTCGTCGCGCGCGCGTCAAGGGAGTCGGCGGCCTGAGCCGCCGCGCCCGCGCGCTATTCGCCGCCGTTGAATTCGGCCGGGTCATAGGCCCGGAAGGTCGAGCAGAATTCGCAGGTGACGCCGATCATGCCGTCGTCGCCGACCATCTGCGCGCGGTCTTCCGGCGGAAAGCCCGACAGCATGGCGCGCACGCTCTCGTCCGAGCAGCGGCAGGCGTCGCGCACCGGCTGCGGCGCGAAGACCTCGACGCCCGGCTCGTGGAACAGGCGGAACAGCAGCCTTTCGCTCGACAGCGCCGGATCGACGAGCTCATGGTCCTCGACGGTCGAGATCAGCGCCTTGGCCTCGGTCCAGGCGTCGTCCTCGGCGGGGGGCGTGAAGGCCGCCGCCCCCGGCGGCGGATCGCCCGGGTGCAGGTCCGCGTGGCGCCGGCCGGCGCCCGGGGCCGGCAGATATTGCGCGAGCAGCCCGCCCGCCCGCCATGCGAGGCCTTGCGGCGTCGCGCTTTCCGCGACCGCGAGCCGCGCCAGCGTCGGGATCTGCTCGGACTGGCGGAAATATTGATGCGCCGCCTCTTCGAGCCCCTGGCCGGCCAGCGCGACCACGCCCTGGTAGCGGGCGAGCTCCGGCCCCTGGTCGATGGTGAAGGCGAGATGCCCCGACCCCAGAAGCTGCGCGCCGCCGCCGCCGACCGCGGAAATCACGCGGACCCGCTCGGCGTCATAGCGCGCGAAGGCCCGCAGCCGGTCCGGCGCGTCGAAATCGACGACAATCATGTCGACCGCGCCGTCGGTGCGGGTCTGGAGCTGGAAGCGGCCGGCGATCTTGAGCGACGAGCCGAGCAGCACGGTCAGCGCCAGCGCTTCGCCGACGAGGCGCGAGACCGGCGCCGGATAGGCGTGGCGGCGCAGGATGCGGTCGAGGCTCGGGCCGAGCCGCACGACCCGGCCGCGCAGATCGAGCCGGCCGACGGCGAAAGGCAGGACGGAATCGTCGAGCCCCTCGTCGGAGACGAGCCGCGTCGGGCGTTCGGGCCCGCTCATGGCGCCTCGTCCGCAGGGTCTGCGCCTTCGAGGCACCAGGCGAGCACGCCCTTTTGCGCATGCAGCCGGTTTTCGGCCTCATCGAACACCACGGACTGCGGCCCGTCGATGATTTCGTCGGTCACCTCCTCGCCGCGATGGGCGGGCAGGCAATGCATGAAGACGGCGCCGGGCGCGGCGGCGCCCATGAGCTTCGCGTTGACCTGATAGGGCGCGAGCAGATTCTGGCGATAGCGCCCTTCGTCCTTGTCGCCCATCGACACCCAGCAGTCCGACACCACGGCGTCGGCGCCGGCGACGGCCTCGAACGGGTCGCGCGTCAGCGCGAGCCGCGCGCCGTTGCGCCGCGCCCAGTCGATGAGCTGGTGCGGCGGCTCAAGCTCATCGGGCGTCGCGACCGCGATCTCGAAATCAAACCGCTGGGCGGCGTGGACCCAGCTCGCGAGCACATTGTTGGCGTCGCCGGTCCAGGCGATCTTGCGCCCGGCGATCGGCCCGCGATGCTCCTCGAAGGTCATGACGTCGGCCATGACCTGGCAGGGGTGGGAGCGCTTGGTGAGTCCGTTGATGACCGGCACGTCGGCGTAGCGGGCGAGCTCGACCATGTCGTGATGGTCGAGGATGCGGATCATGATCGCGTCGACGAAGCGCGACAGGACGCGCGCCGTGTCGGCGATGGTCTCGCCGCGGCCGAGCTGCATCTCCTTGCCGGTCAGCATGACCGTCTCGCCTCCGAGCTCGCGCATGGCGAGGTCGAAGGAGACGCGCGTGCGGGTCGAGGGCTTGTCGAAGATCATCGCCAGCACCCTGCCCTCGAAGGGCCGGTCGGCGCCGCGCCGCCCGCGACGCCGCGCGGCCTTCATGGCCGCGGCGGAGTCGAGAATGCGGCGCAGCTCCCCGGCTGGAATCTCGGACAGGTCGACGAAATGCCGCGGGACGCGTCTGGCGCCGTTCGTCATCCTGCCGCCTCGCTCAGCGCGGGCGCGTCGAAGACCGCGCAGGCGGCCGAAAGGCGCCTCAGGCCCTCGTCGATCTCGGCGTCGTCGATGACGAGCGGCGGCAGGATGCGCGCGACATTGTCGCCGGCCGGAATGACGATGAGCTTCTGCGCCCGCGCCGCCGCGACGAATTCGCCGACCGGCGGCCTGAGCTCGACGCCCAGCATCAGACCCTCGCCGCGCACGCCGGCGACCACGCCCGGATGCTCGTCCTTCAGGGCCAGCAGCCCCTGCTTCAGCCGCGCCCCGGCCTTCGCGACATGGTCGAGGAAGCCTGGCGCCAGCACCACGTCAAGCACCGCCCCGCCGACGGCGGTCCCCAGAGGATTGCCGCCATAGGTCGTGCCATGCGAGCCGACGACCATGCCCTTGCCGGCCTCGCGCGTCGTGAGAAAGGCGCCGAGCGGGAACCCGCCGCCGATTCCCTTCGCCACGGCCATGATGTCGGGCGTCGCGCCGCTGAACTCATGGGCGAACAGCCTGCCCGTGCGGCCGACGCCGGTCTGCACCTCGTCGAGCACGAGCAGAAGCCCATGCCTGTCGCAGAGCGCGCGCAGCCCGCGCAGGAACTCCGGCGCGCCGACGCGGACGCCGGCCTCGCCCTGAATGGGCTCGACGAGAATCGCGCCGGTCTGCGGGCCGATCAGCGCCTCGACCGAGGCGAGATCGCCGAACTCGGCATGGTCGAAGCCTTCGAGCGGCGGTCCGAAGCCTTCGAGATATTTGGGATTGCCGCCCGCCGAGAGCGTCGCCATGGTGCGACCGTGAAAGGCGCCCTTGAAGGCGACGATGCGGAATTTCTCGGGGCGTCCGCACGCCGACTGATATTTGCGGGCGGTCTTGATCGCGCCCTCGAGCGCCTCGGCGCCCGAATTGGTGAAGAAGACGAAGTCGGCGAAGCTCGCCGCGGCCAAGCGCTCGGCAAGCGCTTCGGCCTGCGGAATCTTGAACAGATTCGAGGTGTGCCAGAGCTTTTCGCCCTGCTCCCTGAGCGCCGCCAGCAGATGGGGATGGCCATAGCCGAGCGAGGCGACGGCGATGCCGCCGCCAAAATCGAGATAGCGGACGCCGTCCGTCGCCGTCAGCCAGACGCCTTCGCCATGCTCGAAGGCGAGGTCGGCGCGCGCATAGGTCGGAAGAAGCGACGAAGTCACGAGGCCAGCTCCGGGTCTGACGGCCTCCCGGACGGACGAAGGCCGTAAAATCAAATGCCGCCCGGAGGGGCGGCAGCAAGCTCGCCGCAATTTACGCATTCGCGCGCGCCGGGTCAATTCTCGTGGTCGGGACGGGGACGGGCCCGGCGCGCGGCGGCCGTCGGCCAGGCCCATATGTCGACGTCCATATGACGGACGGCCGTCCATGGCGGCGCGGCGCAAGCCCTGCGCAAGCAGTTGTTGAAAACATTCTGGACGCTTCGTCGAGGCTTGCGCGATTTTCTAGCCCTAGTGTAGCGTCGGCGTCAGAAACCACGACATCTCGCCCCATGAGCGGCGGGAAGTTATGCACAGGCTTGGTCGCGACCCGCCCGTCGGCGCGGACAGGACGGGCGTCATTCTGGCCTCGCGCCGCCGCGCGCCCCTGCGTTGGCGAACGTCAGGCGCGCAAACGTCAGGCGCGCGGCCCTTTCGGGCGGAGACGCAGGTTTTCGCCCCGCCTTTCCGCTTCCCTGGCGGAAGGCCGGCCCATGATCGATCAGACGGACGCGTCAGGCGTCCGTTTCGCTATCGGGCGCCCGCCCTGACCCGGCGGGCGAAGCTGAGGAGTTGTCTATGTCCTGGACCGACGAACGCATCGATCTGCTGCAGAAAATGTGGCTACAGGGCATGAGCGCCAGCAAGATCGCCAGCGAGCTCGCCAATGGGCTGACCCGAAACGCGGTGATCGGCAAGGTTTACCGGCTCGGCCTGTCCGGGCGCGGAAAAAGCGAGGCCGCGCCTTCCGGCGAAGACAAGGCCCCGCACGACGCGGCCTGCGAGCCGGACGTGTTCCCGGGCGCGTCGCCCGGCGGCGAGCCTGACGCCTCAGTGGTCAGGATGCGGCCGCAGCCGGCCGCCTGCGACGACCCCGCCCCGCGGGCGGCCGAGGCCCCCGCGGCCGAGCGCGAGCCCTTCGACGGCGCGGCGGCGTTCGCCCTCAAGCCGGCGCCCTTCATCCCGCCGGCCCCGGCGCAGCATCATAATGTGGTCGCCATGGCCGAGCCGGTGACGATCATGGATTTGCGCGAATTCATGTGCCGCTGGCCGATCGGCGATCCGACGCAGGCCGATTTCCGCTTCTGCGGCGCGCGCCGCACGCCGGGCGGCGGCCCTTATTGCCCCTGCCATTCGACGCTCGCCTACCAGCCGCAGCACGACCGCCGGCGCCAGCGCGCGCAAAAGCCCGCCTGACGCGGCCCGCCGGCTCTCCCCTCAAGGCGTCGCGTCGGCCTTCTGCATCGGCGCGGCGGCGGCGAATTGGGCGCGGTAGACGGCGACGTTCTCGAGCACTCTCTGAACGTAGTTGCGCGTCTCGGTGAACGGAATGCGCTCGACCCAGTCCACCGGATCGACCCCCGGCTTGCGCGGATCGCCATAGGCTTCGAGCCATTGCTTCACGCGGCCGCCGCCCGCGTTGTAGGCGGCGAAGGTGAGAATATGCGAACCGCGATGCGCGGCGAGCAGGTCGCCGAGATGCGCCGCGCCGAGCTGGGCGTTGAAGGCCGCGTCCGTCGTCAGCCGCGCCTCGTCGAAGGACACGCCCGCCTTCTGCGCGGTCGCGCGCGCGGTCGAGGCGAGCATCTGCATGAGGCCGCGCGCGCCGGCCCCCGACACCGCGCCGGCGTTGAACGCGCTCTCCTGCCGCGCGATCGCGAGGACGACCGGACGCTCGGCCGAATTGGCGAGCGGCTGATAGCCCGGGACGCCATAGGTCGGGAACGCGAGCTCGTCGACCGGCACGCCGCGCTGGCTCGCGAGCTTGCCGACGGTCAGGGACAGATTGGCGTCCTTCTGCCGCTCGATCACCCGGGCGAGCGCCGCCGTCTGCGCCGCGTCGGGCAGGTTGCGCGCGGCCTCGACCGCGAGCGGCGTCGCCAAAGCCTTTTCGCCGGCGGCGTAATAGACTTCGAGAACCTCGACCGCCTCGTTGCGCGCCTCGCCAAGCGCCTCCTCGGCCGGCATGCGGATCAGGCCCGGCTTCATCCCGAGCTTTTCGCGCGCGAGCTGGCCGTAATAATTGGCGGGATAGGTCGCGGCCTTCCGGTACAGGGCGTCCGCGTCGGGGGCGCCCTGCGCCTCCGCCGCCCGCGCCCGCCAATAGGCGGCGCGCGACTGCGACATGGGCGTCTGGGCGAGCGGTTCGAGCCGGTCGAAATGCGCCGCGGCGCGTTTCGGGTCGTTCAGGAAGCGCAGGGCGATCCAGCCGGCGTGGAATTCGGCTTCGAGCGTCATCTCGCGCGAGGCCGCGGCATGGTCGGCGACGATCGCATAGGCGGCGGCGGCGTCGCCGCGGTCGAGCAGCTTGCGGGCGAGGATGCGGCGCTGCTCCCACCAGGCGTCGCCGTCGACCAAAGCGCCCGCGTCGCGCGGCGCGGAGGCCAGCGCCGCCGCCGCCTCGTCGAATTTCTCGGCGCGCCGAAGTTTTTGCGCCAGCGCGAATTTGTAGCCCGGATCGTCGCGCAGCGCGGCCGGCACGGCGGCCATGAGCTTGTCGCTCGGGGCCTCGGCGGCGACGGCCGCGCGCGCCTTGATCAGCGCGACGACGTCGGGGCCGGCGAGCGCCGCGGCGCGCAGCGCGTCGGCCGTCTTCTCCTTGTAGGCGAGGCGATCGGCGCGGAACTTGTGGTCGGCGCGGTCGAGAAAGGCGCCGAACTCCGTCCGCACCCGCGTCTCGAAGGCCGCGGTGAGGTCGAAATTGCGCCAGACGTCCTTGACGAGCGCCGCGGCCTTGCCGTTTTCGCCGTCCTCGCGCAGGGCGCGGGCGAGCGCAAGGCGGCCTGCCGGCGTGCGCGGCGGCTCGCCGGCGAAGAAGCCCTTGATGAGCTCCGCGCTCCGGCGGTCGCCATAGAGCGCCTCTTCGGCGCGCCGGCGCAGCCAGTCCTGCGCCGGCCAGTCGGGATGGGCGGCGGCGAAGCCCGTCACGCGCTCGAATCCGCTCTCGCGCGGATAAAGGCGCAGCGCCGCCCATTCGAGCGCGGCGCGGACGACCGGGTCCTTCACCGCCGCGGCGGCCGCGTCGCCGGCGGCGAGGGCGCCGGATTTATAAAGGTCGAGCGCCGCCCTGAAGCCCGCGAGGTCGCGCGGGGCCGTAACGGGCGCGGAGGCGGCGTCCGCCGGCCGCGACGGCGTCGGCGCGAGGCCGGCGCGGCGCGCCGCGTCTTCGTCGGGATCGTCGCGCTCGGCGAGGAAGGGCGCGGAGCCCTGCCGCGCCTGTTCCGTGGAGAACAGGCGGCCGAGTTCGAGCGGCAGGCGCGCGAGATCGACCGGCGCGCCTTTTTCATGAAGATAGGCGGCCGAAAAGCCGAGCACGGCCGCGGTCGCGAACAGCGCGGCCCGGGCGGGCGCCGCGCGCAGGGAGACGAAAGAGCCGAAAGCGGCCTCGCCGCCGGGCTCGGGAAGAGCGAACCGCTTCTTCGTCATGCGATCAAACCTCGGCTTCGACGCTCCAGCGCGTCAGCTTGAGGCGCTCCCTGTTAAGAAATGGCTAAACATGTCGGTCGTCCGGCGAGACTTCGTTAAGCCTGACGCGAAATGGCGCCGGGCGCGGCGCAAGGCCGCGGCGGGGGCGAAGATGGGGCCTGAATGGGCGCGGGAGAGACGGCGCGTCGCGCGAAAACCTTTGCGAAAGCCGCGCGGGCGTTTATGTGTCTCTTCCTTGCGCTCAGGCTCGCGCCCTCGCCGGCGACGAGTGAGCCCGTAAATTATGGCGGCCGTCGGGCCGTCGGCGACAATGGGGTCCAAATGACGGTCAAGGCGCCTTTCCGGGGCTCGATCACCGCGCTCGTCACGCCGTTTCGCGACGGCGCCTTCGACGAGGACGCCTATCGCGCGCTGATCGAATGGCAGATCGACAGCGGGACGCACGGGCTCTCGCCCACAGGCACGACCGGCGAATCCCCCACACTCTCCCACGCCGAGCACCGCCGCGTGATCGACACCTGCGTCAGGCAGGCGGCCGGCCGCGTCCCGGTGATCGCCGGCACGGGCTCGAACAACACCGCCGAGGCGGTCGAGCTGTCGCGCTATGCCGAGAGCGTCGGCGCGGACGGGCTGCTCGTCGTCGCGCCCTATTACAACAAGCCCTCGCAGGAAGGGCTCTACCTGCATTACCGGGCGATCAACGACGCCGTCGGAATTCCGATCATCCTGTACAATATTCCGCCGCGCTCGGTGGTCGACATTTCGGTCGACACCATGAAGCGGCTCTACGAGCTCAAGAACGTCGCCGGCGTCAAGGACGCGACCGGCAATCTCGCCCGCACCGCCCAGCAGCGCGAGGCGCTCGGGCCCGACTTCATCCAGCTTTCGGGCGAGGATCTGACGGCCGTGGCGGTGATGGCGCTCGGCGGCCACGGCTGCATCTCGGTCACCTCGAACATCGCGCCGAAGCTCTGCGCCGACATGCAGGACGCCTGCCTCTCCAATGATTTCGCGCGCGCGCTCAAGATCAACGACCGGCTGAGCCCGCTGCATCAGGCGCTGTTCATGGAGCCCAACCCGGCCGGGCCGAAATACGCCCTTGGCGTCCTCGGCAAGATCAAGGAGGAGCTGCGCTCGCCCATGCTCAAGGCGAGCGCGCGGCTGCATGATCCGATCCGCGCCGCGCTGTCGCACGCGGGGCTGCTCGTCGATGCGTGAGGCGGGCTAAGTGGCGCCGAAAAAGGAAAGCCTCTACAAGGTCGCCGCGGACAATCGCAGAGCGCGCTACAATTACGAGATCGGCGAGAGCTTCGAGGCCGGGCTGATGCTGACCGGCACGGAGGTCAAGTCGCTGCGCACGGGCAAGGCGACCATCGCCGAGAGCTATGTGTCGGTGAACCGCGACGGCGAGGTCTTTCTCGTCAACGCCACGATCCCTGAATATCTGCAGGCGAACCGCTTCAACCATGAGCCGAAGCGCCCGCGCAAGCTCCTGCTCCACATGCGCGAGATCGCCAGGCTCGAACAGGGCTCGGAGCGCGAGGGCATGACCATCGTGCCGCTGAAGATCTATTTCAACGACCGGGGCCGGGCCAAGGTCGAGATCGCGCTGGCCAAAGGCAAGCAGCTGCATGACAAGCGCGAAACCGAGAAAAAACGCGACTGGAGCCGGGAAAAAGGCCGGCTGATGCGCGAAAAGGGCTGAACGCCCGAAAGACGGCTCATGTCCCACAACAACTTCGGCCATCTGTTTCGCGTGACCACCTTCGGCGAAAGCCACGGGCCGGCGATCGGCTGCGTGGTCGACGGCTGTCCGGCGGGAATTCCCCTCGCCGAAGCCGACATCCAGCCCTTTCTCGACCGCCGCCGCCCGGGGCAGAGCCGCTACACGACGCAGCGGCAGGAAGCCGACGAGGTGAAGATCCTTTCGGGCGTCTTTGGCGATTCCGACACGCCCGGGCAGGTCACGACAGGAACGCCGATCGCGCTCCAAATTCTCAACACCGACCAGCGCTCGAAAGATTACGAGGCGATCCGCTACGCCTATCGGCCGGGCCACGCCGATTACGTCTATGACGCCAAATATGGGGTCCGGGACTATCGCGGCGGCGGACGCTCCTCGGCGCGCGAGACGGCGACGCGGGTGGCGGCCGGCGCGATCGCCCGAAAGATCGTCGCCGGCGTCACGATCCGCGGCGCGCTCGTGCAGATGGGGCCGCACAGGATCGACCGCGCCGCGTGGGACTGGGACGAGGTCGAAAGAAACCCCTTCTTCTGCCCCGACGCCAACGCCGCCGAAACCTTCGCCGCCTATCTCGACGGCGTGCGCAAGGCCGGCTCCTCGATCGGGGCCGTGGTCGAGATCGTGGCCGAGGGCGCGCCTGTCGGCTGGGGCGCGCCGCTCTACGGCAAGCTCGACGCCGACCTTGCCGCGGCGCTGATGTCGATCAACGCCGTCAAGGGCGTGGAGATCGGCGACGGCTTCGGCGCGGCGGAGCTGTCGGGCGAGGCCAACGCCGACGAGATGCGCATGGGAAACGACGGGCGGCCGCTGTTTCTCTCGAATCACGCCGGCGGCGTTCTGGGCGGGATCTCGACCGGCCAGCCGATCGTCGCGCGCTTCGCGGTCAAGCCGACCTCCTCGATCCTGAAGCCGCGCGCGAGCGTCGACCGTTTCGGGGCGGAGGCTGAAATCGTCACCAAGGGCCGCCACGACCCCTGCGTCGGCATTCGCGCCGTGCCGGTCGGCGAGGCCATGGTCGCCTGCGTGCTCGCCGACCATTTTCTGCGCCATCGCGCGCAGCAGGGCGACGGCCCGGCCTGGCCGTTCGCGCGCTGAGGCCGCTTGCGCAAGCGTGGGGTTTAGTATAGCTGAACGCCGGCGCCGGAGTGGAGGCCGTCCGCGATGAAGCTCGACGACTGGCTGAAGCGGAACAATGTGTCGCGCGCCGAATTCGCGCGCCGCATCGGCCTGTCCAAGGGCGCCGTGACGCAGTTCTGCAATACGGCCGACGCCTGGGTCTCACGCGAGACGGCGCGGCAGATCTTTCGCGAGACCGGCGGCGCGGTGACGCCGAACGACTTCCTCGCCATGACGCAAAAGGAGAGCGCGGCCATGAGCCAGAACGTCTCGGCCGCCATCGAGGCCATCGCGCGGGGCGAGCTCGTCGTCGTCACCGACGACGACGACCGCGAGAACGAAGGCGACCTCGTCTGCGCCGCCGCGCTCTGCACGCCGGAGAAGATGGCCTTCATCATCCGCAACTGCTGCGGCATCGTCTGCGCCCCGATTACCGCCGACGACGCGCGCCGGCTCAATCTCCAGCCGATGGTCGCGGTCAACGACGCCCCGCTCGCCACCGCCTTCACCGTGTCGGTCGACGCGCGTCACGGCCTCACCACCGGCATTTCGGCCGAGCAGCGCGCCAACACGGTGCGCGCGCTCGCCAACGGCAATATGGGCGCGGCCGATTTCGTGCGCCCCGGCCATGTGTTCCCGCTGATTGCGCGCGAAGGCGGCGTGCTGATGCGTTCGGGCCATACCGAGGCGGCGGTCGACCTCGTGCGGCTCGCCGGCCTGCCGCCCGTCGGCGTCATCTGCGAGCTCGCCAATGACGACGGCACCGTGATGGCCGGCGCCCAGATCGAAGCCTTCGCGACCGCGCATGGGCTGAAGCGCATTTCGGTCGCCGAGCTCATCGCCTATCGGCAGGCCCGCGAAAAGCTCGTCGAGCGCGTGAGCGTGTTCGCGGTCGAGGGCCCGAGCGGGCCGCTGACCGGCTACGCCTATCGCACCCCCTTCGACCAGGTGCAGCATTTCGCCTTCGTGCAGGGCGACATCGGCGACGGCCGCGCCGTTCCGGCGCGCCTCCACCGCGTCGACATCGTCGCCGACATGATCGCCGGGGGGGAGACCATCAAGAAGACCTTCGCCTCGTTCAAAGCCGCGGGCCGAGGGGTCTTCATCTATCTGCGCGACGGCACGGCGGGCGTGCCCGCGACGGTCGCCGGGGCGAAGGACGATTCTGAGACCCAGCGCGTCCGCGCCTGGCGCGAAGTCGGACTTGGCGCGCAGATCCTGCGCGACCTCGGCGTTTCGTCGATCAGGCTCCTGAGTTCGCGGCCGATGACCTATGTGGGCCTGTCGGGCTTTGGCATAGAGATCGTTTCGACCGAAAGCTGGACGTAGCGCTCAGGCGCCCATCAGCGTCTGCACATGCGCCGAGGCGCAGCGCGACAGGGCGATGAGGTCGTAGCCGCCTTCGAGCACCGAGACCACCGCGCCTTTCGCGGTCCGTTCGGCGATCTCCATCAGTTCGTTGGTGATCCAGGTGAAGTCGGCCACCTCGAGATGCAGGCCGCCGATCGGATCGAAGCGGTGCGCGTCGAATCCGGCCGAAATCACGATGAGGTCGGGCGAGAAGGCGCGCACGCGCGGCAGGATCTTTTCCGTCATCGCCTCGCGGAAGACGCGGCTGCCGGCGTTTTCGGCGAGCGGCGCGTTGACGATGTTGTCATGCGCGCCGCGCTCGTCGGCGGCGCCGGTCCCCGGATAGAGCGGAAACTGATGCGTCGAGGCGTAGAGCACGCTCTTGTCCGACCAGAAGATCTCCTGCGTGCCATTGCCGTGATGCACGTCGAAATCGACGATCGCCACCCGCTCCGCCCCATGCGCGCTCTGGGCCCTTCGGGCGGCGATGGCGGCGAGGTTGAAGAAGCAGAAGCCCATGGCGCGGGCGGTTTCGGCGTGATGGCCGGGCGGACGCATGGCGATGAAGGCGTTCTTGCAGCGCCGCCGCATCACGTCGTCGACGGCCACGACCGTTCCGCCGACCGAATGGGAGAGCGCCTCCCAGGTGCCGGGGCTCATGACGACGTCGTCGGCGAGCTCGAAATAGCCTTCGGCGGGCACGGCCTTGTGAATCTGCTCGACATATTGCTCGGGATGGACGCGCGTCAGCGCG
This sequence comes from Methylocella sp., assembly GCF_044226135.1. Taxonomy (NCBI): domain Bacteria; kingdom Pseudomonadati; phylum Pseudomonadota; class Alphaproteobacteria; order Hyphomicrobiales; family Beijerinckiaceae; genus Methylocella; species Methylocella sp. The sequence goes on from NZ_JBGAHM010000001.1 coordinate 151,678, forward strand.
TCATAATCGAGCTCGGGCGCGTATTCGCGCTGGAGCAGCTGGAAAATTTCGCTCTCGAAGGTGCGCTCGACGACGCGGACCCGGTCGGGCCGCTCGGGGAAAGCCGGCCCCGTGTCATGTTCGAGGCAGCAGGGATGGGTCACGAGCAACGTCGACACCGGCGCCCTCCCTTCTTGTTATTCGCTTGAATCGCGGGCCGCTGTCCTTACCCCTTAAAATTTGGCGGAGCGCGTGTCTATGGAAAGTTGAGAAGCACGCGCGAGATCGCGCCGGCCCCGTTCACACGCGCGCGTCGGCCGCGCCGCCAAGCGTAAGCTCGACGATTTCCGGCGGGCGCAGGAAGCGGATCGGCGCATGCGACGTGCCAAGGCCCGCCGAGATCAGAATATGCCGCTCGTCCTGGACGATGTGGCCATAGACGAGATCGTCGAACTCGCGGCGGAACCGCCTCTGGGCGTAGGGAATGTTGATCTGCCCGCCATGTGTGTGGCCGCTCAGCGTCAGCGACACGCGCGGCGGCGTGCGGCGAAAAATCTGCGGCTCATGCGCCAGCAGGAGAATCGGCGCGTCGTCCGTCACCTGCGCCAGCGAGCCGGGAAGATCGTCGACGCCGCCCATGCCGGTCGGGCCGGCGATCTGGTCGCCGAGGCCGACGATCCAGAACGGCCTGCCGTCCTTTTCAAGCCGCACGGCCTGATTCTCGAGAAGACGCGCGCCGGCGAGCCGCAGCCCCCGCCTCACGCCTTCGGCGCCGTCGGCGGGCATGCCCGGCAAAGGCCCGTGCAGCCAGTCGTGATTGCCGAGAACGGCGAACACGCCGAGCGGCGCGGAAAGAATCGACAGCGCCTCGCCCCAGGCCTCGGGCTGGACCGGGCGGGTCAGCACCGCATGGCCGCCGCTGAAATCGCCGAGAAGAAAGATGACGTCCGGCCGCAGCGCCACGGCGACCTCCGCGATCGCGCGGATGCGGGCCGCGGACATCCACGGCTCGCAGGCGTGAATGTCGGTGATGATCGCCGCCTTCAGGCGCAGTTCGTGCGGCCAGCCCGTCGGCGTCATCCGATAGGGCGTAAGCTCGAGCCGGAAGCCCGGCTCGATGGCGAAGGCGTAGGACGTCATGGCGGCCGACGCCCACGCCGCGCCGCCGAGAGTTTGCAGAAAAAGACGGCGGCTGACGGGTCTCATGCGGCCAATATAGCCGCTGTTGCGGCGCAGCGCCAACGTCCGCGCCGCACAAAGAACCGTGTCAGGCCGCTTTCTCCTCGCGCATGACGGCCGGGTTCCGGGACGGATCCTCGACCTTGCGCGTGGGCTCCCTGTTCGACTGGAGCGCCGCGGCGACCGCCGAGATGCCGATTTCGCGATAAAGCCGCGCGATCAGGTCGCGCGCGCCAAAGCCGGTCCGGGATTCCTGAGCCGAAGTCTGCTGGGCCGTGTCGTGCTGGGCCATGTTCTGGTCTCGCTTTGCGTTATTATGTTCACGTCTTTTTGAGGCGGGACGCCTCTGCGCCGTGGAGGCGCGGCAGGATCCGCTTCCGCCGACCTCATGATCAAAGCGCCGGCCCGGCCGGCGCGCTGTGCGAAAAGTCGCAACCATCGATCCCTGTCGCCTCCCGCAGGCGAACTCATGTTTGCGCGCCCCGCCGCTTTACAAGGATCGAACGCGTCACAAATTCTCGCGAGCAGGCTCCGTACGGCCATGCGATGCGCGTCGGGCGTCATGAACGGCTTCCCGGACCTGCCTCGAATATGTTTCGATTGCCTCGAATATGTTTCGATTGAGCAAGGCTAGGCACGAAGGCTTGCGCGAAGGTTAATTCTGCGGTCGGCCGCAGCCTTTTCTGTGGACGACTCCGCCTCCCGCAAATGGGGGGCGGGGTTCCCGCAACTGTTCGGGAAAGCGACGCCGCACTACTTTGCGTTCATCACGCATTGATGAAGTTTGTCGCAAGATTTGTTCTGCGGCGACGCGCAATCGCCCTGTTTTTCCGGCAAGGGCGCGTACATGAAGAAGCATATGTCGGGGCGGCCAAGCCGCGACGACGTCCCGGCCAAGAGGAAGGACGGATTTTTGGATCAGGGGGTTCTGGAGAAGCCTGAGGCGCGGGCCAGCCGGATCGTGCGGTCCGGGCCGGAGCGGCGGCCGTCCGCCGCGCCCGAGCCGAAATCGGCCATCGGCGAAAAGCGGGAGCGCATCCAGCGCCGTCGCGCTTTCGGACGCGCGATCGGCCGCAAGCTCGCCATCGGCTTCAGCGTCCTCATCGCCGCCGTCTCCATCTATGTCCTCGCGCGCACGCTCGCCGCCCTCGACCTCGACGCGCTGCGCAGGGCGATCGCCGCGACGGGCGGCGACCAGATCGCGGCGGCGGCGGCCCTGACCGCCCTCTCCTTCCTGGCCCTGACCGGCTATGACGCGCTCGCCCTGCGGCAGTTGCGCGCCCGGGTCGCCTATCTGACGACGGCGCTCGCCTCGTTCACAAGCTATTCCGTCTCTTTCGTGCTGGGCTTTCCGCTCATCACCGCCGGCACGGTGCGCTACTGGATCTATTCGCAGGTCGGCGTCTCGGCGAGCAAGGTGGCGAGCGTCACGCTCATCGCCGGCGTCACCTTCTGGTTCGGCATGATTTTCGTGCTGGCCGCCGGGCTGACCTTCCGCGCGGAGTCGATCAGCGCCGTCAACCAGTTCTCGCCGACGATCAACCTGCTGATCGGGCTCAGTCTTTTTGCCGGTCTTCTCGCCTATCTGGCGTGGGCGTCGATGCGCCGCCGCAAGGTCCGCCTGCACGGCTTCAGGCTGCAGCTGCCGGGCTTCGGCGTGACGCTCGGGCAGATCGCGCTCGGCGTCGTCGACCAGTGCGCCGCCGCGGGCGTTCTGTTCGTGCTGCTGCCGGCGCATAGCGCGCTCGATTTCCCGACCTTCGCGACGACCTACGTCTTCGCCTGCATTCTCGGCGTCGCCTCCAACGCGCCGGGCGGCATCGGCGTCTTCGAGGCGACGATGCTGAAGGCCGTGCCGGGCGTGGCGCAGGAGCAGATGCTCGCCTCCCTCCTGATGTTCCGCGCCGTCTATTACATCGCCCCCTTCATCCTCGCGCTCGCGCTGCTCGGCGCGCATGAGGCGACGCGACGCTGGAAAGGCCTGCGCGAGGCGATGGAGCGCGCCGACGCCCAGGGAGACGAAGCGGATGACGGGGCCGAAGCGTCAACATAATGAAGCATTTTCCTGCTTGATTGCGCGGCCGCGCCGAGCCGGCGGCGAGACAGGGAGAGCGTTCAAGCGATGAAGACGGCCGCGCCGTCGCGCGTCATGAAGCCCGACGACTTTTTGCTCGTCTCCGGTCTTATCGACGCGCTGCCCGAAGGCGTCGTCGTCGTCGACGACGACGATCGCGTGGTCGCGGTCAATCCCCCGGCCCAGGCGCTTTTCCCCCGGCTGCGGCCCGACGCGCTCCTCGCCCGCGGCCTGCGGGCGCCGGACGCGCTCGACTGCGTCGCGCGCGCGCGGACGGGACAGCGCCCCGAGCGCGCGACCTGGCTCGAGCGCGTGCCGGTCGAGCGCTATCTCGAACTCTTCGCCGCGCCGTGGAACGGCCCGGGCGGCCTCAGGGCCGTCGTCCTCAGCCTGCGCGACCAGACCGAAACGCGCCGCGTCGAACGCATGCGGGTCGATTTCGTGGCCAACGCCAGCCACGAGCTGCGCACGCCGCTCGCCTCCCTGCTCGGCTTCGTCGAAACGCTGCAGGGGCCCGCGCGCGACGACGCCGCGGCGCGCGAGCGGTTTTTGCACATCATGGGCGATCAGGCGCGGCGCATGACCCGCCTCGTCGACGATCTGCTCTCGCTGTCGCGCATCGAACAGCATCTCCATCTCGCGCCGCAGACCCCCGTCGACATGCAGGCGATCGTGCGCCACATCGCCGACACGCTGACGCCGCTCGCGCAGGACAATGGCGTCGTCCTCGAGATCGAGACCGAATCGGTCACCGTCGCGGGGGATCGCGACGAACTTCTGCGCGTCGCCGAAAATCTCGTCGAGAACGCCATCAAATACGGGACGACCGACGCCCCGGAGCAGACGGTCGAGATCGCGCTCAGCGCGCAGGAGCGCCAGTGCCTGCTGCGCGTGCGTGACCATGGCGTCGGCGTCGCGCCCGAGCATCTGCCGCGGCTCACCGAACGATTCTATCGCGCCGACGTCGGACAGAGCCGCGCCAAGGGGGGCACCGGGCTCGGCCTCGCCATCGTCAAGCATATCGTCGCGCGTCATCGGGGGCGGCTCTCGATCGAATCGACGCCCGGACAGGGCGCGACCTTCACGGTCGCGCTGCCGCTTTATCCGGGCTGACGCGGGGCCGCCGGCGTCATCAAACTGTCATTCAGACTTCATATGGATTTGTCCGCGATCGCTTAGGACGCGGCGTCGCCATCGACGCCGGACCTCTTGCGGCGGCGTCGCGTTTCGGCGCGCCGCGGCGCACGCAGCCTGCACGCCCGGCGCGTCACCTCACTCACAGAGGCGTATTCCATGAGTTTTTCCTTCCTGCGGTCGGCGATCGTCGCGGCCGTCGTCGGCGTCGCGGCCGCCCCGGCGGGCGCGGCCGACATCACGGGAGCGGGCGCCACCTTCCCCTATCCCATCTACGCCAAATGGGCCGAAGCCTATAAGGCCGAGACCGGAGTCGGGCTCAACTATCAGTCCATCGGCTCGGGCGGCGGCATCAAGCAGATCAAGGCCAAAACCGTCGCCTTCGGCGCGACCGACGCCCCGCTCAAGGCCGAAGAGCTCAACGCCGCCGGCCTCGTGCAATGGCCGATGGTGATCGGCGGCATCGTCCCCGTCGTCAACATCGACGGCGTCGCCGACCGCGAACTGGTCCTCGACGGGCCGACGATGGCCAAGATCTTCCTCGGCGAGGTCAAGGCCTGGAACGACCCGGCGATCGCCAAGCTCAACCCCTCCGTCAAGCTGCCGGCGACGGCGATCGCCATCGTGCATCGCTCCGACGGGTCGGGCACGACCTTCAACTTCACCAATTACCTGTCCAAGGTCTCGCCCGACTGGAAGTCGAAGGTCGGCGACGCGACCGCCGTCGAATGGCCGGCCGGCATCGGCGCCAAGGGCAATGAAGGCGTCGCCAACAACGTCATCCAGACGAAAGGCGCGATCGGCTACGTCGAATACGCCTACGCCAAGCAGAACAAGATGACGACCGCCAAGCTCGTCAACCATGCCGGCGCGACCGTCGCGCCGACGGTGCCGACCTTCCAGGCCGCCGCCGCCAACGCCGACTGGGCCAACGCGCCGGGCTATTACCAGATCCTGACCGATCAGCCCGGCAAGGACTCCTGGCCGATCACGGCCGCGACCTTCATCCTGATGCACAAGCAGCCGGCCGATCCGGTCGCCGCCAAGGAGGCGCTCAAGTTCTTCGCCTGGGCCTTCGCCAAGGGCGGCCCGATGGCCGAGAGCCTCGACTACATTCCGCTGCCCGAGTCGCTCGTCAAGATGGTCGAGAAGACCTGGTCGGCGGACATCAAGGACGCGGACGGCAAGGCCCTCGCCAACTGACGACGGAAGGGCGGCGCGCGCGCCGCCCTTTTCGCCTTCGCCGCCGACGGCGAGGCGCCCCAGCATGCGGAGAAATACAGTGGCGGACATCGCCCTCGACGTCGCGGCTTCGGACAAGCAGCAGGACCGCCGCAAGGTCCTCGACTGGCTGAAGCTGCAGGACTCGACCTTCCGATACGTCACCCTCGGCGCGGCCCTGACCGTGCTGCTGATCCTTGGCGGCGTGATCGTCTCGCTGATCGTCGGATCGATCCCCGCGCTGCAGGCCTTCGGCTTCGGCTTCGTCACGACCGAAAAATGGAACCCGGTGACGGAGCAGTTCGGCGCGCTCGCGCCGATCTACGGCACGCTCGTCACCTCGGCCATCGCCATGCTGTTCGCCGTGCCCGTCGGCGTCGGCGTCGCGATCTTCCTGACCGAGCTCTGCCCCTATCCGCTGCGCCGCCCGATCGGCGTCGCGATCGAGCTGCTCGCCGGCATTCCCTCGATCATCTACGGCATCTGGGGCCTGTTCGTTTTTGCGCCCTTCCTCCAGAAGCACGTCCAGCCGCTGCTGATCGACGCCTTCGCCAGCGTCCCCGTGCTGTCGTCGCTGTTCGCCGGCCCGCCCTATGGCATCGGCGTGCTCACCGCCGGCCTCATCCTTGCGATCATGGTGCTGCCCTTCGTCGCCTCGATCTCGCGCGACGTGTTCGAGACCGTGCCCGCGGTGCTGAAGGAGGCGGCCTATGGTTGCGGCTGCACCACCTGGGAGGTGATCCGCGCGATCGTCATTCCTTACGCCCGCGTCGGCGTCATCGGCGGAATCATGCTGGGTCTTGGACGCGCGCTCGGCGAGACGATGGCCGTCACCTTCGTCATCGGCAACGCGCATCGCATCTCGGAATCGCTGCTCGCCCCGGGAACGACGATCTCGGCCAGCATCGCCAATGAATTCACCGAAGCCGTCGGCGACCTCTACACCTCGTCGCTGATCGCGCTCGGCCTCATCCTGTTCGTCATCACCTTCATCATCCTGGCGATCGCGCGCTACATGCTGCTGCGGATCGACCGCCGCGCGGGAGCCTGATCCATGTCGCTCTACGGCCAGCGCCGTCGCGCCAACGCCATCTCGCTCAGCCTGTGCGTCGCCGCGACCGTCGTCGGCCTCGCCTTCCTCGTCGTCATCCTGCTGCAGCTTCTGATCGAAGGGTTCGGCGGACTGTCGCTCTCCGTCTTCACGCAGACGACGCCGCCGCCGGGCTCCCAGGGCGGTCTTCTCAACGCCATCGTCGGCAGCCTCATCATCACGGCGCTCGGCCTCGCGGTCGGCGCGCCGCTCGGCATGCTCGCCGGCACCTACATGGCGGAATACGGCCGCTATTCGAAGCTGACGACGGTCGTGCGCTTCATCAACGACATCCTGCTCAGCGCGCCTTCGATCATCGTCGGCCTGTTCATCTATGAAGTGGTGGTGGCGCGCGTCGGCCATTTCTCGGCCTACGCCGGCGCGGTGGCGCTCGCCGTCATCGTCGTGCCGGTCGTCCTGCGCACGACCGAGGACATGCTGCTGCTGGTGCCCAACCCGCTGCGCGAAGCCGCGGCGGCGCTCGGCATGCCGCGCTCCGTGATCGTCGCCAAGGTGTCCTATCGCGCGGCGCGCGCCGGCCTCGTCACCGGCGTGCTGCTCGCCGTCGCGCGCATCAGCGGCGAGACCGCGCCGCTGCTCTTCACCGCGCTGAACAACCAGTTCTTCAGCTCCGACCTCAACGCGCCCATGTCGACCCTTCCGGTGGTCATCTTCCAGTTCGCGCTCAGCCCCTACAAGGAGTGGCAGCAGCTCGCCTGGGCAGGCGCGCTCATCATCACTTTCGCCGTGCTCGCGCTGTCGATCGGCGCGCGCGCGCTCGGCGCGCAGAGGAACGAAAAATGACCGCCGCCACGCCCTCCTCCGTCTCAGCCCAGCCCGCCGCCAAGGCGGCGGCGGCGCAGCAGCAGAAGATCGCGGTCCGCAACCTCAATTTCTATTACGGCGATCATCTCGCGCTGAAGAGCGTGAGCCTGCCGCTTTACGCCAATCGCGTGACCGCCTTCATCGGCCCGTCGGGATGCGGCAAGTCCACGCTCCTGCGCATTCTCAACCGGATGTACGACCTCTATCCGAAGCAGCGCGCCGACGGCGAAGTGCTGCTCGACGGCGACAACATCCTGAAGCCGGACGTCGACCTCAACCTGCTGCGCGCGCGCGTCGGCATGGTGTTCCAGAAGCCGACGCCCTTTCCGATGTCGATCTATGACAACATCGCCTTCGGCATCAAGCTCTACGAGAAGGTCGGAAAATCCGAGCTCGACGACCGCGTCGAAGCCGCGCTGACCAGCGCCGCCCTGTGGGGCGAGGTGAAGGACAAGCTGAAAGCCTCCGGGCTTTCCCTGTCCGGCGGCCAGCAGCAGCGCCTGTGCATCGCGCGCACCGTGGCGATCCGGCCCGAGGTCATCCTGCTCGACGAGCCCTGCTCGGCGCTCGACCCGATCTCGACCGCCAAGATCGAGGAGCTCATCGACGAGCTCAAGGTCAAGTACACCATCGCCATCGTCACACACAACATGCAGCAGGCGGCGCGCTGTTCCGACTACACGGCGTTCATGTATCTCGGCGAGCTGATCGAATTCGGCGTGACGACGCAAATCTTCACCCAGCCGGAAAAGAAGCAGACGCAGAACTACATCACCGGCCGCTTCGGCTAGGCGCCGCCCGGCGCCGGGCGGCGGCGCGCGAACTTCACGCGACGGCGCGCTCCGCCGCACACCCGGCCGTCGCGCCGCCCAAGGCTTCAAGGACACGCAATGCCCGACCATATCGTCAAAGCCTATGACGCCGAGCTCGAAAGCCTCGGCCAGAAGATCGCCGAAATGGGCGGCATTTCCGAAAAGATGCTCACCGACGCGATGGACGCGCTCGCCAATTTCGACATGGATCTCGCCCGCCGCACGATCGAGGCCGACGGCCGGCTCGACACGCTCCAGCGCGAGATCGAGGAGCAGGCGATCCTGACCATCGCCCGCCGCCAGCCGCTCGCCGTCGACCTGCGCGAGATCATCGCCACCATCCGCATCTCGAACGACCTCGAGCGCGTCGGCGACCTCGCCAAGAACATCGCGCGGCGCGCCATCAAGATCGCGGGCGACGTGCGCATTCCGCGCGCCATCGTCGGCCTCAAGTCGATGCATGAAAACGCCGCCATGCTGCTCAAGGACGTGCTCGACGCCTACGCCGACCGCGACATCGTGCGGGCGCGCGAGGTGTGGACCTATGACGCCGATCTCGACTCGCTCGAGGATTCCGTCTTCCGCGACCTGTTGACCTTCATGATGGAGGACCCGCGCAACATCTCCTTCTGCGCCCATCTGCTGTTCTGCTCCAAGAACATCGAGCGCATCGGAGACCATGCGACCAACATCGCCGAGACGGTGGTGTATCTCGTCACGGGCGAAATCCTTCCGACCGACCGTCCCAAGGGCCGCAGCGTGCTGGCCGAACCTTCGACGAAGCCATGAACGACCTTCAGACCAACGCCGAAAGAAGCGCCGGCGGCGCAAAAGCCCTCGCCCCCACCCCCGCCCCGCGCATCCTCATCGTGGAGGACGAATCCGCGCTGAGCATGCTGCTCGCCTATAATCTCGAGGCCGAAGGCTTCGTCGTCGACCGCGTCGAGCGCGGCGACGAGGCCGAGATGCGCCTCGCCGAGACGCCGCCCGATCTTGTCATCCTCGACTGGATGCTGCCGGGCGTCTCGGGGCTCGAGATCTGCCGGCGGCTGCGCGCGCGCGAAGCCACGCGGACCCTGCCCGTCATCATGCTCACCGCGCGCGGCGAGGAAAGCGAGCGCGTGCGCGGCCTTTCGATCGGCGCCGACGATTATGTCGTGAAGCCGTTTTCCGTGCCCGAACTCATGGCCCGGGTGCGCGCCCTGTTGCGCCGCGCGCGGCCGGACCGCGTCGCCACCGTGCTGACGGCGGGCGACCTCGAGCTCGACCGGCAGAACTGGCGCGTCAGGCGCAAGGGCCGCGACGTGCATCTGGGGCCGACCGAATTCCGGCTCCTCGAGCATCTGCTCGAGCGTCCCGGCCGGGTGTTCTCGCGCGCGCAGCTTCTCGACAGCGTCTGGGGCCTTTCGGCCGAAATCGACGAGCGCACGGTCGACGTCCATGTCGGGCGGCTGCGCAAGGCGCTGTCGGAGCCGGGCGAAAGGGATCCGATCCGCACCGTGCGCGGCGCCGGCTATTCCTTCGACGAGACGTTCGGCAAGAGCTGAGCGTTTCCGCCGCGAGGCGGCGCGCGCGTCTCACTCCGCGGCCAGCGGAAGCTCCGCGTCCGCGCCCCGCCCGGCGCGGGCGAGGAAACGGCGGCATTGCTGCTCGCCGTCGTAGCCGAGCAGCGTGCCGAGCATGAAATCCTCTTCCGCCGTCAGCGTGTTGAGCGGGCGCGTCACGAGCGCCTGCGCCACGGCCACGAAGGCGGGCCGCCCGAAGAAAAGATTGGCCTTCGCCGCGCCGAGCTCCTGGACGAAATGGGAGATGTCGCGGGCCTTGAGCTTGGCGAGCGCAAGCGCCAGCTCCTGTGGGCTGACGGTCATCAGGAACAGGGCCCGGACGCCCCGCCCATATTCATAGAGCTGATGGTGAAACAGCCGCAGCATCGGCGCGGCTTCGGCCGACCAGCAGGGCGGAGCGGGCCACGCGGCGTCGCTCAAAGCAGCTGGCTCAGCCATGCGGTCACCCTTTTTTCGGTCATGCCGGACTGGGTGTCCTGATCGAGCGCGAGGCCGACGAACCTGCCGTCGCGTTCGGCGGTCGATTCGACATAGTCGAAGCCCGCCGTGTCGGTGAAGCCGACCACCTGCGCGCCAAGATCCGACACTTCGTCGTAAAGAATGCCCATCGCGTTCAAGAACGACGTCGGATAGGCCTGCTGGTCGCCGGTGCCGAACAGCGCGACTTTCTTGCCCTTGAGATTGGCGGCGCGCAATTTGTCGATGTTGTCCTCCCAATCCGTCTGCAGCGTGCCGTCGCCGTAAGTCGGCGAGCCCAGGATCAGAAGATTGCAGTTCTCGAAGTCCGCCGTCGTGGCGTCCTTGATGTTGACCGGCCGCCCCTGGCATTTCTTGGAAATCTTGGCGGCGACGCCCTTCGTCGCGCCGCCGTCGGAGCCGAAGATGATCGTGACGCTCATGTCGTGCCTCTTCCTGAAATTTGCATGGCAAGGCGACGCGTCCGCCGGGACGCGTATGCCTCTATACTGTATAGAGCGATGTCAGACGTTTATTCTCGGACGCCGTTTTCGTAAGTCGCCTGCGGCCAATTGTAAATTGGGTCCCACGGGAAATGAATGCGGCGGCGAAAGATATGAATTATATTTAGTATGCGTCTAATCTATATGTTCGAAGCTTTCTAAGATCTCTTCGTTTGCATACATCGCGTTCAGCGTTTCGACGGGCGTCGCGCTGCGTCGCCGCCTGCGGAGCGGCGGACCGCGTTCCTGATCTCGCGCAGCAGCGTGTCCGCTTCATAAGGCTTCGGCACGAAGGCCGCGCCAGCGCCCCTGAGGCCGCCGCCGCCGCGGCCGGAGGTCAGCACGACCGCGATCTCCGGCCATTTCTCCCTGATGAGCCCGGCGAGCTCCGCTCCGTCGAGCCGGCCCGGCATGTCGACGTCGGAGAACACGGCGCTCACGTCGTCGCGTCGCCGCAGCACGGTCAGCGCCTCGTCGGCGTCGGCGGCCTCGATCACGGCGAATCCCGCCGCTTCGAGCAGATCGGCGCCGAACATGCGCACGATCGCCTCGTCTTCGACGACGAGAATCAGCGGCGGTCTGGCGGGTTCCTGCGGCATGCCGTGTTAACAATGGGTGTTTCGACCGGTTCCAAAACTCGAATCTTAAGGTAAAACCTTTGCAAACAGCCCCGCTGGGGGCGGGCCGGGGCCGTTTTCGACTCCGCGGGAGCGCGACGCGAGGACGTCATGGAAAAGACGAACGGGCTTTCGCGCGACGCGACCCTTGACGGCGACGCCTACGCCGGGCGTTTCATCCAGAGCCGCGACGGACTTTCGCTGTTCATGCGCGAATATGGCTCGCGGGACGATCCGGGCCTGCCGGTCATCTGCCTCCCCGGCCTCACCCGCAATTCGGCGGACTTCGATCCGCTGGCGCGGGCGCTCGCCGGCGGCGCGGCGGGCGGGCGCAGGCGCCGCGTGCTCGCCGTCGACTACCGCGGGCGCGGCCGGTCGGACCACGATCCCGACTGGCGCAAATACAGCCTGCCGGTCGAGAGCGAGGACATCTCCTGCGCGCTCGAGTCGGCTGACATCCATCACGCGGTCTTCATCGGCACCTCGCGCGGCGGCCTGCACGCCATGCTGTTCGCCGCGACGCGTCCGAATTTCGTCAGCGCCGTCGTGCTGAACGACATCGGTCCGGTGATCGAGCGCAGCGGGCTCGACCGGATCAAGGGCTACGCCGGAAAATATCCTCCGCCCCGCACGATTTCCGAGGCGACGGGCTTCCTCAAGCGAATCATGGGCGAACAGTTCGAGGTCCCCGAAGAGGTCTGGCGCGCCTACGCCCTCATGACCTTCGCCGACGAGCATGGCGAGATCGGCCCGCGCTATGACCCGAACGTCAGCCAGTCCTTCGCCGTCTTCGACGCCAATTCGCCGCCAGACCTCTGGCCGCTGTTTGAAAAGCTGAGCATCGCGCCGCTGCTCGTCCTGCGCGGCGAAAATTCGGACATCCTTTCGGCCGAGACGGCCGAAGACATGACGCGCCGCCACCCGGACGCGCGGCTTTTCATCGTGCCGCGCCAGGGCCATGCGCCCCTGCTGATGGACGAGCCGACGATTCGCGAGATCGCCGATTTCGTGTCGGGCGTCGAAAACGGCGCGCGCGCCTCATAGCCGCCGCCGATGGCGGCGCAGGGACAGGAGCGCGTCATGGACGAAAACGCCGGCGCCGACGAGATCGCGGCGATTCGCGCCCTGCTCGCGGCAAGGCCGCGGCCCGTCGGCTGGCCGGAGCGGCGCCGGCGGCTCGACGAGGTCGGATCGGTCTGGCCGGCCGCGGCCGACGTCACGCTTGCGCCGGTCGACGCCGGCGCGCCGGCTGAGGAGTCGCTCGCGCCGGGGTCCGACCCCTCGCGCGTGCTGCTGTATCTTCATGGCGGCGGCTATTGCGCCGGTTCGATCCTGAGCCATCGCCGGCTGGTCACGGAGGCGGGCCGCGCGGCGGGCGTCCGCACGCGCGCCGTCGACTATCGCCTTGCGCCCGAACATCCCTTTCCTGCGGCGCTCGACGACGCGCTCGCCGCCTGGCGCCATCTGCGCGACGAAGGCGTCGAGGCGCGCCATATCGCCGTCGGCGGCGACAGCGCCGGCGGCGGCCTGTCCGTCGCGCTGGTCAATCGGCTGCGCGCCATGGGCGAGGCGCAGCCCGGCTGCGTCTGGCTGATCTCGCCCTGGACCGACCTCACCCTGTCGGGCGAGTCGCTCGCCACGAAAGACGTGGTCGACCCCTTGATTCACAAGGCCTATCTCGCTGAACTCGTCGGCGCCTATGTTGGCGGGGCCGACGCGCGGGACCCCGGCGTCTCGCCGCTGTTTTCAGATCTCGACGGCTTTCCGCCGACGCTGATTCAGGTCGGGTCGGCCGAGACGCTGCTTTCGGACGCGACCCGCTTCGCCGCGGCGGCGGGCGCGGCCGACGTCGACGTGACGCTGCAGATCTGGCCGCACATGATCCACGCCTTTCCTTTGTGGAACGCGCGGCTCGCGGCCGGGCGCGAAGCGCTCGCCGACGCCGGCGCCTTCATCCGCAGGCGTCTTTGAAGGCCCGGCGTCGCGCCGGCCCCAGGGCCGAAACGCGTCCGCCCGCCGCGCCCCGCCCTTTTTCCGCCGCGCGGATGGCGATATGACGCTTCCGGCCATGGGCCGAACGAACGTGCGAGCTTTTCTTTTCATGCGCCCAGCGCCTTTCGCCCCGGCAACGGGTCTCGCACGGCTTTTCCGCCGGCTCGTCCCGGCCGCCCTTCCGCTCGTCGCCCTCCTTGCGGCGGCTTCGGCCGCGCGCGCGCAGGGCGTGGCCGATCCATCGACCGCGCCCATGCCTCCGCGACGGCCGGCGAGCCTTGGCCGCGCGCCCGCGCCCGCCCCGCCGCAGGAGCCGGCAATCGGACCAAACGACATGATCGACGACGGCCGCGCCTTCCGCCCCCTGCCCGCAGCGCCGCGCGCGCGCATGCGGGCCTGCGGCGAGGAATGGCGCACGATGAAGCGCGACGGCGCCGCCCGCGACAAGAACTGGCGCGACTTCGCCGAGACCTGCCTGAAGCGATAGGCGCGGGGCCGGCGCGCCAGCCTGACGGGCGCCGGCGTCGCACGCCGGCTTCAGAGCGCCGAATGGCGGTCGCGCGCCATTGCCGCGCCTGCGCCAATTAACCGCGGCCCGACGTTCTTTCGCCAGCTTGAACATAAGGGTAAATACCGGTGTGGCGTGCATTGAACGCGACGCTGGCGCGGCTGGCTTCCGGTACGACCGAGGCCAGCCGGCCTGCCCACACTCTCCCGGGCGCCGACGAACAGCCTGCGCGTCACGCCGGACGCGTCTCCTCCCCCATATCCGCAGCCGTTCAGGCCGGGCTCGACGCTGGCGTCCTGGCCCGATCGCACTTTTCACGATCGGGCGGACCCCTTACGACAGAGGCGAAAGTCTCGCGTCAGGGCCACGCATGCTGCGGCTTGATCCTATCCGTCTCGCCCTCGCCGCCGCATGCGGCCGCTTCGACACGGGCGAGACGCCTTGCGTCTTTCCGCGCCGCGGGCCGAAGGGCTTCGCGGCGTTTTGCAAGCGCGCCGTCGGCAAGATCGACGGCGCCTGCGTCAAACGCCGCGTCGCTTTCGATGTCGGCGAAGCGCCGCCGCGGCCCGCGCCATGAGCGCGGCGTCGCATCTCGCCGAGGTCGTCGCCGGGATCGACCCCGTGATCGCGCTGGGCGTCGTCTTCGCCACCGCCGCCACCGACGCCGTCTATGTCATGTTCACATCGGCGGTGGTGCGACGCCGGCGCTTCGCCGCGGCGAACTGGTCGAGCTGCTGGTATCTGCTCTCGTCCTTCGCGGTCATCAGCTACACGGAAAACTGGGCCTATGTCGCCTTCGCGGCGCTCGGCTCCTGGCTTGGGGCTTTCATCACCCTGACCTTCCTGAGGCGGCCGGAATAGACCCGCGCTCCGACGCGACACGCGGGCCGACACGCGCTCAAGCAGCGCCCGCCGGCGGCAAGCCGTTTGCAGAACAGGGGATTTAAGACAAGGCGGCGGACGGCGCCTGACGAAGACGAGCCCTATGAGATCGCCATAAGCCTTTGATGATTATGGAGACACCCGACATTATGCGGCTATTGGCGGGTTTCGGCGGCGTTTGGGTGGCAAACGGCGGCCGTTTCGGATGTTTGACGGGGGCATTTCCCACTTCGCCCGCTGATCGCCATCATGCGGCGGCTCCCTGAATGCGCCCGCTCGTCCATCCTGCGTGACGGCTCGACCCAACCTCGGCGACCGGGACTCTTCCGTCTGGCTGCTCTTGCTCGCCAGTCGGGAAAGCCGCCGCTATCGGAGGGCGTTTGCCAGCCGCATGAGCATGGTTGCGACAAGCTCGGGATCGAGCGGCGCCGCCGCCTCGACAAGGCGCTGTTCGGCGTCGGCGACGATGGCGGACGCCGCCTCCAGGACCTGATCCCCCGCAGGCGTCAATTCGGTTTGCTGAACGCGTCCGTGCGCCGGATGCGGCGTACGCTTGATGTAGCCTGACTTCTCGAGCGTGACGAGAATCGCCTGCATCGTTTGGGGCGTGACGAAAGCGTGGCGCGCCAGCGCGGCGTTCGAGGCTCCCGGTTCGGCCTTCAAGTAGACGAGCACCGCATATTGCGGCGTGGTCAGGCCGATCTGGCGCAACTGCGCATCCATGCGCGTCCGGAGCGCCTGTTGGGCCTGCTTCAGCGCAAAACCGATCGTGGCGTAGGGGTCGTCCATCAGCAAGCCCGCATTAACATATCAGTGTCCTTATATCATATAAGTACACTGATATTATGGAATCCGGCAATCAAGGGAAACCCGTCATGCCGCATCTGATCGGACCCGATTTCATTGGCGTTCAAGTCAAAGACCTTGATGCCGCGCGCGCCTTCTACACCGATGTCGTCGGGCTCCAGCCCGCGCCGATGAGCCCGCCGGGAGCCGTCGTGTTCGAGACCAAGCCGGTTCCCTTCGCCGTCCGCACGCCTGCCGTAGATCTGAGCGCGACCGATAAGCTCGGCTGGGGCATCGCCCTCTGGTTCGGCTGTGACGACGCCGATGCGCTGCACGATCATCTCGTCAATCAAGGCGTCGAAATCGAGTTTGCGCCGAAGGACGGGCCGTTCGGCCGCTATTTCGCGTTCCGCGATCCGTTCGGCTACGCCATCACGGCCCATACGGTCGTGAAGTCCTGATTTTTGCACCGTTGGTCGAAGCTTGAGACGCTATGCCTAGCAGCGCAAACTTCGCTTTCGCGTGGAGGACGTGATGCGCAAGCTCCCTAATGCATATCTTGTTCTGGCAACCGGGTTCGTTCTGACGGCCCCAGCCAGCGCACAAACGATCTCTTTCGTATCAGAAGCCCTGTATGATAACTTTCTCAAATATGATTATGCAGAAACGAAAGATCTAGCAAAGAGCTTCCTGACATTGACGTCTGCAATCTTGGTATTCTCTCTGACCTTCGCTGAGAAAATAGTCGACTTCCAAAAATCATCACTCCGGATAAAGTCTTTAATGCTAGCCGCGTGGGGTATGTTCATCATAACAATAAGCCTTGCAGGCTTATCAATATGCTTTATTGCACTTGCTGGTGGGAGCGCTGCTTATCGACAGCCAGTATATCTCGATCAAGCCACTTCTGCTTGGATGCTATTGGTTGTTGCTGGTGCAATATTCGTACTTGGTCTCCTCACGCTCGTGATCGCAGCTGGCTTGTCAGCGTTTGCTCCGAAGCCCAACACAATTAGTTCGGATGCCCCACCGGCGGTGCATAAATCTTGATTTGGCGACCGAGGAAAACGACATGACAAACGCCAGCCAGCCCCGGCTGTTTGTCACCGGCTCGACCGGAAAGCTCGACCGCCTCGTGATCGCAGAACTCATCAAGAGAGTTCCGGCGAACCGCATCGTTGCGGGCGTCCGGTCGGTTGGCTTCCGGCTCAACGCGCTGATTGACCGCCCGACGACCGATGATCGTCAGGTGGCTGGAAAGACTGTCCGTGACCTCGCACAATTTCACCCAGCCGGCGCCTGAGGGATTGGATCATGACGTTCTGGATGGGTGTCGCATCGGCGGAGCACGCGCGCGGCGGTCGTGACGGCGGCTTTGCCCAACTTGGGCATGGCAAGCACATCGCGGTGAAGGCTCTCAGGAAAGGCGACTGGATCGTCTATTACTCTCCGCGCGAGGGCATGGGCAAAGGCGCGACGGCGCAGGCGTTCACGACAATCGGCCGCGTCACTTCGGACGCGCCATACCGCTTCGAACAGGCGATGGGCTTCAATCCGTACCGCGTCGACATGGACTATCTGAAGACCGCCAGGGCGGCCCCGATCAGGCCGCTTCTGGGCGAGTTGCGGCGAACGCGCGATCGCGGCGCCAATTGGGGCGTTGTGATGCGTGGTCCGAAGCGGCCGCTGCACGAGGAGGACATGCGCCGAATCGCGGAGGCCATGGGCGTTTTGTCGGAATTCGACGCTCGCCAAGCCTGACGTCGCACAGAGCGGCCGTAGGCAGATCAATGCGACGCCTTGCCCTTCTCACAGAAGCCGGTCAGGACGTGCAGCGCGGTGTCGTCCTTGAAGGTCAGCGTCGGACTGCCGCCGCCGGCGACTGAGACGGCATCGTAATCATCGACCGAGTTCGTGCTGATCGGGAGCGCGCCCTTGAGCGTCGCTCCGAACCCCGGATGATGCGCGAAGCCAAGACTGATGAGATCGTCGCTACAGGCGTCGCCAGGAGGCGCGGATCGCCCGGCGCGTCGAGGTCGCCGATGGCGAGGTTCGGATCAGGGGATCGAAGACCCGGCCGCTTCAGGCGCTTACCGGAAAAAGAGGCGTAAACTCAGTGCCCACTCAGGGACTGAAGTGGCGGAAGGGGTGGGATTCGAACCCACGGCAGGCTTGCGCCTGCGGCGGTTTTCAAGACCGCTGCCTTAAACCACTCGGCCACCCTTCCCTGCGGCGCGCGCCCTCATGCTGCGTCGCGCGGCCAACCCTTAACCTCTCGTTAGGCATGTTTCGAGAGCCTTTCGTAAATTTTGAGTTTTATTCGGAGGCTCATGGCGAACGCCGGCCCATGCCCCGGGCCGCCGCGGCCCGGCGTCGCGCCCCCGCGCGTCCCGGACCGCTTCAAGGAGGTGAAACAATGCTCCGCAGAGCGCTTCTGACGACTCTCGCCCCCCTTTGCGCCGGTCCCTTTTGCGCCGCCGCGCTTTGCGTCGGCGCGGCGCAGGCCGCGGACCTGCCCTATGGAAGCGAGCCGTCCTATGCGCCGGCGCCGCTGTTCACCTGGACCGGCTTTTATATCGGCGGCCAGATCGGCTACGCCTGGGGCCAGGACGACATCAACGGCTGGAGCCCCTATTACGCCTTTTCGGGCGTCAGCTATTCGCCGAGCGGCGTCGTGGGCGGCGCGCATGTCGGCTACAATTACCAGATCAACCGGTTCGTGCTGGGCCTCGAAGGCGACGTCGAAGGCTCCGGCCTCTCGAAGAACTACGCCTTTGGCGGCGTGATCTACGGGACGTCGATTCCGGTGCAGGGCGGCGTCCGCGGCCGCCTTGGCGTCAGCTTCGACAAGGCGCTCCTCTATGTGACCGGCGGCGCGGCCTTCGCCGGCGTCGACACGACCTATCAGTCCTGGTCCGGCTATACGTCGCAGACGTCGACGCGCGCCGGCTGGACGGTGGGCGGCGGGCTTGAATATGCGATCACGCCGAACTGGTCGGCGCGCGCCGAGTATCGCTACGCCGATCTCGGCTCCTTCACGAACCAGGTCTATGCGGCCGGCGTCGGCGCGAGCGTGAACCATCATCCGACGACGCAGACCGTGCGTCTCGGCTTCAGCTATCGCTTCGGTTCGACGCCGTTCTGGCAATGACGGAAAAAAAGAGGCGGCGCGGCGCGTAAACGTTGCTGCGAGGCCACACCCCTCATGAATAACGCGTCCCATGCCCGCATTTTTCGCCCGCGCGCGTTTGTCGGCGGTCCGAATCCGGTTAAATTGGACGCAGCTAACGCCTAGCCGGGATGAGAGAAGACCCTACCCAAAGGCGGCGGCATAAAGCCCGGCTATTCGCGCCGGGCTTTACTTTAAGAAATCAGTAATAACTTCCGGTCCTCTCACGGAAGCTTGAAATCGACTGTGACAATCGCGCCACGGTCGGAGGAATAGAGGGATCTTCGCCGGTCTGATCGTCGAAGATTGGTTGCGCCGCTGACGAAACGCGGTAGCTTGCGAAAGCTTTAGATCCAAGGGAGAAAGCAAAAATGTTACGTCGTGTGCTTCTGGCTTCGGTCGGCGCTGTCGCGCTCGCTGGAACCGCTATGGCCGCCGACCTGCCGTCGCGCGCCGCTCCGCCGGTTTATGTCCCGCCGGCTCCGATCTTCACCTGGACCGGCGTCTATATCGGCGGCCAGATCGGCTATGGTTGGGGCACCTCGAACACCACCGTCGGCGACGCTCTCGGCGGCTACACGAGCTTCAGCACCAACAACAACGGCGTCATCGGCGGCGCCCATGTCGGCTATAACCTGCAGCTCAACCAGTTCGTCGTCGGCCTCGAAGGCTCGGTCGACGGCTCGAGCATGTCGAAGTCGGCCAGCGGCGGCTATTACATCCCGGCCGTCGACGCCTCCTTCCCGGTCACCGTCAGCGGCAACATGAACATCCAGGGCTCGATCCGTGGCCGCGTCGGCTACGCTTGGGACCGTGTTCTGGTCTACGCCACCGGCGGCGTCGCCTTCGCCGGCGTCAATGGTTCGGTCCAGACCCCGTTCGGCTACACCAGCACCTCGACCACCCGCGTCGGCTACACCGTCGGCGGCGGCATCGAATACGCCGTCACCAACAACTGGTCGATCCGCGCCGAGTACCGCTACAGCCAGTTCGGCACGTCGAACATGTACGCCACCAATTTCTACATGGACCCGGTGCTCTCGACCATCGGCGCCTATGGCCGCCGCACCATCAACCAGAACCAGGTCCAGGTCGGCTTCAGCTACAAGTTCGACATGGCTCCCCCGCCGGCTCCGGTCGTCGCCAAGTACTGATCTTAAGACGCCTCGCGTCTTATGCGGAAAGCCCGGCGCAAGCCGGGCTTTTCTGTTTCGGCCCCGGCCTGTGCGGCTCCTGCGTCCTGCGCCCTTGAAATCCGCCGCGCGTCATGGCACTCGGCGGCATGATCACGACCGACGACGCCAACCGCCCCGCCCCGCCCGCTGTCCCGGGCGAAGCGCCGAAAATCGCCTTCGTCTCGCTCGGCTGCCCCAAGGCGCTCGTCGACAGCGAGCAGATCGTCAGCCGGCTGCGCGCCGAAGGCTATGAGATCTCCAAAAACTACGAGGGCGCGGCCGCGGTCATCGTCAACACCTGCGGCTTTCTCGACAGCGCCAAGGCCGAATCGCTCGAGGCGATCGGCGCGGCCCAGGCCGTCAATGGCAAGATCATCGTCACCGGCTGCATGGGCGCCGAGCGCGCCGACATCGACGCGCGCTTTCCCGACCTCTTCCGCATCACCGGCCCGCAGGATTTCGACGCGGTGATGCAGGCGGTGCACGCCGCGGCGCCGCAACCGCATGATCCGCGTTTCGACCTCATCCCGCCGCAGGGCGTCAAGCTGACGCCGCGCCATTACGCCTATCTCAAGATCTCGGAAGGCTGCCGCAACCGCTGCAGCTTCTGCATCATCCCGAAGCTGCGCGGCGACCTTGTCTCGCGGCCGGCGGGCGACGTCCTGCGCGAGGCCGAAAAGCTCGTCGCCGCCGGCGTGCGCGAGCTGCTCGTGGTGTCGCAGGACACGAGCGCCTACGGGCTCGACCTGCGCTACGCCGAGAGCCCGTTCCACGACCGCGCCGTGCGGGCGAAATTCGTCGACCTCGCGCGCGAGCTCGGCGGCCTCGGCGCCTGGGTGCGGCTGCACTACGTCTACCCCTATCCGCATGTCGACGACGTCATCGAACTGATGACTCAGGGGCTCGTCCTGCCCTATCTCGACATCCCCTTTCAGCATGCGAGCCCGAAGGTGCTGCGCGCCATGCGCCGGCCGGGCGACCAGGACAAGACGCTGGAGCGCATCCGCTCATGGCGCGCGGCCTGCCCCGAGCTCGCCATCCGCTCGACCTTCATCGTCGGCTTCCCCGGCGAGACGGAGGAGGATTTCGAGCTGCTGCTCGACTGGCTCGAAGAGGCGAAGCTCGATCGCGTCGGCGCGTTCAAATATGAGCCGGTCATGGGGGCGGACGCCAACACGCTCGGGCTTCCCCCGGTCCCGCCCGAGGTTCAGGAGCGCCGCCATCGCCGCTTCATGGAGGCGGCGCAGAAGATCAGCGCGCGCCGGCTGAAGGAAAAGGTCGGCCGCAGGCTTCAGGCGATCGTCGACGTCGGCGGCAAAGACGCGGTTGGCCGCGGCAAGGCCGACGCGCCGGAGATCGACGGCAAGATCTTCATGTCCGCGCGCCGGCCGCTGCGCGTCGGCGAAATCGTGAACGTCAGAATCGAGCGCGCCGACGCCTACGACCTTCACGGCGTCGCCGTGTGAGCGCGCCGGCGAACAGGCGCGGGCGGGCCGGTCAGTTCGGCAGCATCATCTGCTTCGCCGTCGGGACCGTCTTCGCATAGTTCAGGTCGTAGGTCTTGTCTTTCAGCGGATCGAGCGCCGTGCCTTCGGACACGTCATAGATCTTTGGCCGAAGCGCGCCGCCTTCCGCCTGCGCCGGCAGGGAAAGATCAAGCGCGGGCTCGACGCGCGCCGTCTGCGCG
The DNA here is from genome assembly GCF_044226135.1 of Methylocella sp. Classification (NCBI taxonomy): domain Bacteria; kingdom Pseudomonadati; phylum Pseudomonadota; class Alphaproteobacteria; order Hyphomicrobiales; family Beijerinckiaceae; genus Methylocella; species Methylocella sp. Next base: position 173,332 of record NZ_JBGAHM010000001.1, read on the forward strand.
GACCGCGGCTCGACCGGCGCCGGCGTCTCGGGCGCCGCCGCGAGCGCGGCGTTGAGAGCGATTTCCGGGTCCGCGCGATCTGAAACGACGCCTGGCGCGTCGGAGTCCGCGGGCGCGGGGCTCGCCGGGGCCACGCCCCGCCGCGCCGCGCCAAAGGGATCCGGCGCCGTTCTGTCGCGCGCGGCGAGGGTTTCCGCGGGCGCAGCTTCGTCGGAGCCGTCGAGCACGGCCTCTGCCGGCGCGCCGCGCAGCGTGAGCCCCAGTTCATCGAGCCCCGGCCCCAGCGCAAGGCCCGTCTCCGCGCCCGCAAATCCGCCGTCGTGGCCGCGTTTGCCCGTGCGCGATTTGGTGGCGAGCCTGAGATTGGCGCTCCAGGGCGCGTTGAGCGACAGCGGGTCGCCGACGACGCTGAAGGCGCGTTCGAACTCCGACGGCGCCGCGGCGGCCTGCGTGGATCGCTCGGGCAGCGCGCCATAGATGGAGCCGCCGCCCTTCGCGCCGCGCTGGTCGGGTTTCGGCGCGGCGCGCCCGGCCGGAGCGGCCGGCGCCGCCTGCTCGTCGTCCGGCGTCGCGCCCGCCTTGTCCTTCGAATCGCGCTCGATCTGGCGCCAGCGCTGCACATTGCGGCTGTGCTGGCCGAGCGTCTCCGAGAACACATGGCCGCCCGTTCCATCGGCCACGAAATAGAGATCCTGCGTGCGCGACGGATTGGCGACGGCCTCGAGCGCGGCGCGGCCGGGATTGGCGATCGGCCCGGGCGGCAGGCCGTCGATCGTATAGGTGTTGTAGGGCGTCGGCCGTTCGAGCTCGCTGCGGGTGATGCCGCGCCCGAGCGTGCCCTTGCCGCCGACGAGGCCGTAGACGATCGTCGGATCGGACTGGAGCCGCATGCGCTTCGACAGGCGGTTCATGAAGACGCTCGCCACGCGCGGCCGTTCGTCGGCTTTGCCGGTCTCCTTCTCGACGATCGAGGCCAGGATCACCATCTCATAAGGCGAATGCAGCGGCAGGTTCGAGGTGCGCTTCGCCCAGATCTGGTCGACCGCCTTCTTCTGGTCGTCCTGCATCTTCTTCAGGAGATCGCCGCGCGACCATCCGCGCGTCACCTTGTAGGTGTCGGGCATCAGGCTGCCTTCCTTCGGCGTCTCGCGCACCTCGCCGGTGAGCACGTCGCTTTCCAGCAGGCGTTCGACGATCTGCAGGCTGGTGAGCCCCTCGGGAATGGTGATCGCGTGCAGCACCTGCTTGCCGCTGACGAGCGTGTCCATCACTTCGCGCAGGCTCGCGCCCTGCTTGAAGAGATATTCGCCGGCCTTGACCTTGGAGCGCTTGCCTTCGACGAGCAGCGCGACGTTGAACAGGAAGGGGCTGTCGATCACGCCCTGCCGGTCGAGCTCGCCGATGATCTCGGGCAGGTCGGTGCCCGGCACGATATAGAGCACCTTGTCGGCGGCGAGCGGCCCCGGCGCCTTGATGCGCTGCTCGCTCCACACCACGCCGAGGACGCCGGCGAGCGCCACGATGAGCAGGAAGGACAGAAAGCCGCTGACCGCCGACATGATCGGCCGTCTCCGGCTCGGCGGCACGGGCGGCGGCGGCGGCGCGACCTCGGGCTGGAGCGCCTCGTTGGGGCTCTGTGGCCCGGCGCGATAGGCCGGGCGCCCGGCCTGCGGGGCCTGCCGCTGCGTCGGATCGGATGAATTGGGCGGAGGCGCGGCCATGGCTCGTTTCCCGTTTGGACCGCAAGGCGGCTCGATCCGAACCCGTCTCGGCCGCGGTCAGGAGGCGTCCGCCGCCTGATTTTGCGACCGGAGTTCCAACCAGAAAATTATGGCGAAATCGGGCGCCGGGCGAGTCGCGGGACGCGACCGGCGCCGCCGGTTCGCAAACATGCGCCGTCCGTCCCAAGGCGCGTGCGCCTCTGGCCGCCGGAGCGGCTTCAGCCAGGATGCTTCAGGATCAGGCAGGCGTTGGTGCCGCCGAAGCCGAAGGAGTTCGACAGCACGAATTCGATCTCGCGCTTGCGCGCGTTGTGCGGCGCGAGGTCGATCGGGGTTTCGACGGAAGGGTTGTCGAGGTTGAGCGTGGGGGGCGCGATCTGGTCGCGCAGCGCGAGCGCGCCGAAGATCGCCTCGACGGCGCCGGCCGCGCCGAGAAGATGGCCGATCGCCGATTTGGTCGACGACATGGTGAGATTCTTCGGCGACTCGCCGACGAGCCGGTGCACCGCCTGAAGCTCGATCTCGTCGCCGAGCGGCGTCGAGGTCCCGTGGGCGTTGATGTAGTCGATGTCTTCGGGCGCGATTCCGGCGCGTTTGAGCGCGGCGGCCATGGCCCGATAGGCGCCGTCGCCGGTCGGCTGCGGCGCGGTGATGTGATAGGCGTCGCCCGAGAGGCCGTAACCGACGATTTCGGCGTAAATCTTCGCCCCGCGCGCCTTTGCGTGCTCATAGGATTCGAGCACGACGCAACCCGCGCCCTCGCCGACGACGAAGCCGTCGCGGTCCTTGTCATAGGGGCGCGAAGCGGCTTTCGGACGGTCGTTGAAGCCGGTCGACAGGGCGCGACAGGCGGCGAAGCCCGCGACGCCGATGCGGCTGATCGGCGATTCGGCGCCGCCCGCCACCATGACCTCGGCGTCGCCGAGCGCGATGAGCCGGGCGGCGTCGCCGATCGCATGGGCGCCGGTCGAGCAGGCGGTGACGACCGCATGGTTCGGGCCGCGCAGGCCATGCTGGATCGAGACATAGCCGCCGGCGAGATTGATCAGCCGGCCAGGAATGAAGAAGGGCGAGACGCGACGCGCGCCCTTTTCATGCAGGGTCACGGCGGTTTCGGCGATGCCGGTGAGGCCGCCGATGCCCGAGCCGATCAGCACGCCGGTCGAGATCTGCTCTTCATAGGTCGAAGGCTTCCAGCCGGCGTCGTCGAGCGCCTGCGTGGCGGCGGCGACGGCGAAGACGATGAACGGATCGACCTTGCGCTGCTCCTTCGGCTCCATCCAGTCGTCGGCGTTGAAGGCGCCGTCGGAGCCGTCGCCGCGCGGCACGGGCATGGCGATCTTGCAGGGGATGTCGGACACGTCGAACTCGTCGATCGTCCGCGCGCCGCTCTGCCCGGCGATCAGCCGGGCCCAGGTCTCCTCGACGCCGCAGGCGAGCGGCGAGACCATTCCCATCCCGGTGACGACAACTCTACGCATGGTCTTGCGATCCGGCGAAATTCGCGAGTCGGCCAACGCCCTTGGCGCGGCCTTGGAAAAGGCCGCGCTCGACGCCTGGTCCGGCGCGCGGTCCGGCCTCGGGGCGAGCCTCCGGCCGGCGAAATGACGCGCGAAGTCTCAACTCCGCGCTTCCGCCCGCTCCGCCGGCGATCGCGCCGGACGGAAGGAGCGGCCCTCAACGGGCGCGCGTGGGCGAGCCGGCGAAGGCGCGCCCGGCGCCCCGGTCAGGCGGCGGTGGCCTTTTCGAGGAAATTGACGGCGTCGCCGACGGTGACGATCGTCTCGGCCGCGTCGTCGGGAATCTCGACGCTGAATTCTTCTTCGAAGGCCATCACGAGTTCGACCGTGTCGAGCGAATCCGCTCCGAGATCCTCGATGAAATTGGCGTTGTCGACGACTTTGTCGGCGTCGACGCCAAGATGTTCGATTACGATTTTCTTCACCCGCTCGGCGACATCGCTCATGGCGTTTCGATCCTTGTCCCTTAAAAATTTGCCGATTTCCGCCGGCGTCGACGCGGCCCCGAGGCCGCCCTGTCGCCGCGCCGGGAGCCGCGATCCGTCGGGCTCAGCGCGGCGGACGATTTCTTCGCGCCTCCCCGAGGCCCTTGAAACCGCGCGAATATCGCGTTTCCCCACAGTTGACGCAGGCTTGGTAACACGTTTCAATCCCCTTGGCGAGAGCTTGCGCGCCCCCCGGGAAATTGACCCTAAGCCCCTCAGATCATTGCCATTCCTCCGTTGACGTGCAAGGTCTGGCCGGTCGTGTAGGAGGCTTCCGCGCTGGCCAGATAGACCACCGCGGCGGCGATTTCGGCGCCGGTTCCAAGGCGCCCCATGGGCACTGCGGAAAGCGCCGCCGCGCGCTGCTTCTCGTTGAGCGCGTCGGTCATCGGGCTCTCGATGAAGCCCGGCGCCACGCAATTGACGGTGACGTTGCGGCTCGCGACCTCGGCGGCGAGGCTCTTGAACATGCCGATCATGCCGGCCTTCGAGGCGGCGTAATTGCCCTGTCCCGGATTGCCGACGACGCCGACCACCGAGGTGATCCCGATGATGCGGCCGAAGCGCTTGCGCATCATCGGCTTGAGGCAGGCGCGCGCGAGCCGGAACGTCGCGGTCAGATTGACCGCGATCACCGCGTCCCATTCCTCGTCCTTCATGCGCATGAAGAGATTGTCGCGGGTGACGCCGGCGTTGCTGACGAGAACGTCGAGTCCGCCGAGCGCCTTCTCGGCGGCCGGCACGAGCGCTTCGACCGACGCGGCGTCGGAGAGGTCGCAGGGCAGGATCTCGACGCGCCCGCCAAGTTCGGCGGCGAGCGCCTCGAGCGCTTCGCGGCGCGTGCCCGAAAGACCGACGCGCGCGCCCTGCGCGTGGAGCCCCCGCGCGATCTCCCTGCCGATGCCTCCGCTCGCGCCCGTGACGAGCGCGGTCCTGTCGGTCAGATCAAACATGAAAACGTCTCCGGAGCGCTTCAGGCGAGCGCCTTGTAGGCGGGAAGGTCGGCCGGCGTTCCGACGGAGATCCCGCCCGCGGCCGCGCAGACGCGCTTGACGAGGCCGGCCAGCACCTTGCCCGCGCCGCATTCGACGAACGTCGAGACGCCGCCCTCGGCCATGAAGACGAGGCTTTCGCGCCAGCGCACGGCGCCCGTCGCCTGGCGCACGAGCAGGCCGCGGATCTCCTCGGGATCGCTCACGGATTTCGCCACGACATTGGCGACGAGCGGAACGGACGGCGCGAGGATGTCGACGCCGGCGAGCGCCTCCTTCATCTTTTCGGCGGCCGGGGCCATGAGGCGGCAGTGAAAGGGCGCGGAAACCGGCAGCAGGACTGAACGGCGCGCGCCTGCCTCTTTGGCGATCTCGATCGCCCGGGCGACCGCCGCGGCCGTGCCCGAAACGACCACCTGGCCGCCGCCATTGTCGTTCGCGACCTCGCAGACCGCGCCTTCGCCGGCCTCGGCGGCGGCTTGCGCCGCGACCGTCGCGGCGGCTTCGGCGTCGATTCCGAGCAGGGCGGCCATGGCCCCCTCCCCGACCGGCACCGCCGCCTGCATCGCTTCGCCGCGCGTGCGCAAAAGCCTCGCGGCGTCGGCGACGCCGAGCGAGCCCGCCGCGGCCAGCGCCGAATATTCGCCGAGCGAATGGCCGGCGACGAAGGCCGCGTCGCGCGCGAGGTCGAGCCCCGCCTCAGCTTCAAGAACGCGGATCGTCGCGAGGCTCGCGGCCATCAGGGCCGGCTGGGCGTTGGCGGTGAGCGTGAGTTCGTCCTGCGGGCCTTCGAACATCAGCGTCGACAGCTTGCGGCCGAGAGCTTCGTCCACTTCGTCGAGCAAGGCGCGCGCGACGGAAAACTCGTCGGCCAAAGCCCTGGCCATGCCCACGCTCTGCGAACCCTGCCCCGGAAAGATGAAAGCCCTCGACGTCCCGCTCAACGCGCCATCCCGAATTCGTCAGATCGTTGCGGCGGCGAAGTGACATCGTGACGCTGGTCTGTCAAGCGGACGGCGCAATTCTTTTGCGCGCCCGCCGCGGCCGTGGCGGGCGCCATGCGTCGCCATGCGTCCCCGGCATGGCGAGAGGCGGATGGCGAGGGGCGGATGCGCTCATGAAAACGCTCCTGGCGGGTTGCGCCCTGACGTAAAGACGTTATAAAGCGCGCTTCGCGGTCCCGGCTGGGGGCTGAACGGAAAAGCGCGCCCGCGCGCAGGAGCCAAGGCTCCGTTTTCCCGTGTCTCCGCCTTCGTCTGTCTCGTCGAGCCTTTCCGGGGCTCGAAGGGCTTTGCGCCGGGACGCGACGCCGAAATCTTCGGCCCGTCACGAAAGGCAAGAGTCATGGCTCTTTACGAGCACATCTATCTTGCTCGCCAGGATATTTCCGCGCAGCAGGCGGAAACCCTGACCGAGCAGTTCAAGTCGGTTCTCGAATCGCTCGGCGGCAAGGTCGAGAAGGTCGAATACTGGGGCGTGAAGACGCTCGCCTACCGCATCAAGAAGAACCGCAAGGCGCATTTCACCCTGCTCAACATCGACGCCCCGCCGGCCGCGATCGCCGAGATGGAGCGCCAGAGCGGCATCAACGAGGACGTGCTGCGCTTCATCACCATCCGCGTCGACGCGCTCGAGGCCGGCCCCTCGGCGATGATGCGCAAGCGCGACGACGACGACCGCGGCGAGCGCGGAGACCGTGGCGATCGCCGCGGGCCGCGCCCGGACCGCGGGCCGCGCCGCCCGCGTGAAGAAGCCCCCGTCGCCGAAGAAGGGAACGCCTGATGTCCACCGCCGCTCCCCGCCGTCCCTTCTTCCGCCGCCGCAAGACCTGCCCCTTCTCCGGGCCGAACGCGCCGAAGATCGACTACAAGGACACGCGCCTGCTCTCGCGCTACATCTCCGAGCGCGGCAAGATCGTGCCCTCGCGCATCACCGCCGTCTCGGCCAAGAAGCAGCGCGAGCTCGCCCAGGCGATCAAGCGCGCGCGTTTCCTCGGCCTTCTGCCCTACGTCATCCGCTGACTTAAGGCCGCGCCGGCGTAACGCCCGGGCCTTCGCACGCCGGCTCCAAAGCTTCCCCGTCGCGCCGAAAAATTCAGGAGCGGCGGCTTCGCCTCCGCTCCTGCGATTCACGCCGAAGCGGGCTCCCAGATGTTGGGACGGGCGGGCTGTTCAGAGCCTGACCCCTCTCTAACCGCCCCGCGCGGGACAGCACGCCGATGGCCGACCGACACTCCTTTTTGCCGCCGCCCGCCGTCGCCCTCGGCGCGGGCCTCGCTTCGGCGCTGCTGTTCGGCCTCGTCAGCACGGCGAGCACGCTCGCCGTCGGCCTCGCCTATCTTTCCTCGCTGCCGCTGATGCTCGCGATGATCGGCTTCGGGCCGGCCGTCGGGCTTGGCGCCGGCCTCGTCGCCTGCGCCTCCATCGGGCTCGCGGGCTTCTTCCAGGCCGAGACAGGCGCCGTCTTCGCCGGCCTGACCTCGTCCGCAATCTTCATCTTCGCCCTCGCCGGTCCCGCGCTGTTTCTATCCTATCTGCTGTGCCGGGGGGCGCCGGTCGACCGGATCGTCGGCCTCGCCGCAGCCTGCGCGGCGGCGGTCGGATTCGCCATTGCGCTCGTCGCGACGGCGCGTTACGGCGGCTTCTACGCCGCGCTCGATCGCGTCGACGCCGTGCTGACGCCGGCGCTCGAAGCGGTGATCGGAGAGGCGCAGCTGCCCGACGGCGTCGACCTGCGCCGCATCGCGCGGGCCATTGCGCTCGCCGCGCCGCCGGCGGTCGCGGCGTCGACCCTCCTTATGCTCCTGATCAATCTCTGGCTCGCCGCGCGGGCGGCGCAGGCGTCCGGGCAATTGCCGCGGCCGTGGCCGGATCTCCCCTCCACGCTCGGCCTGCCCTTCGTCTGCGCGCCGATCTTCGCCGCCTGCCTCGTCGCCGCCTTCATTGGCGGTCTGCCGGGCCTCGCCGCGGCGATCGTCGCCGCGAGCCTGGCCATGGGCTTTGCGCTCGAGGGGCTCGCCGTGGTCCATGAGCTGACGCGGGGAAGCGCCTATCGCGGGCCGGTCCTGACGCTCGTCTATGTCGCGCTTTTCGTGGTCGTTCCGCCCTGGCTGCTCGGCCTTTTCGTCTTCGTGGGCCTCGCTGAACAGCTCGTCGGCCTGCGCGAACGCCGCCGCCGGTCCCGCGCCGCGGCCCTTCGATAATCCACCCTTTGACTTTTCAGAAAGGACAAACACGATGGAAGTCATTCTCATGGAGCGCGTCGCCAAGCTCGGCCAGATCGGCGACGTGGTGCGCGTCAAGGACGGCTATGCGCGCAACTATCTGCTCGCCACAGGCAAGGCGCTGCGCGCGACCGAGGCCAACAAGTCCCGCTTCGAAGGCCAGCGCGCTCAGCTCGAAGAGCGCAACCACGAGCTCAAGACGCAGGCCGAAGCCATCGCCGAGACGCTCAACGGCCAGACCTTCGTGATCGTCCGCCAGGCCGGCGAGACCGGCCACCTCTACGGCTCGGTGTCGCCGCGCGACATCGCCGAGGTCGCCGCCGCCGCAGGCTTCGCAATCACCCGCAACCAGGTGGTCCTCGCCACGCCGATCAAGACCATCGGCCTCGTCGAGGCGCCGGTCCATCTGCACCCGGAAGTCGTCGCGACGGTCACGATCAACGTCGCCCGCTCGCTCGCCGAGGCCGAACGCCAGGCGGCGGGCGAAGAGGTCAACACCGTCGAGGAAGCGTCGATGGACGATCTCGGCCTTGAAGTCGGCGCGGCGCTGGCCGACGCCGGCGGCAGCCTCGGCGACCGCTGACGCGTTCGGGCCTGCCCGACGGGAGACGCGCGGCGCGCAAGTCCCGTCGCGCTCCGGGCTATCCGCGCCGCCACGAAACGGCCGGACGACGCGCAAGGCCCGGACCGCGAGCCGGACAGACAAGCGCCGACAAAAAGCTCCCGCCTCACGGCGTGGGGCTTTTTTATTGCGCCGCCCCCTTCAGGCGGCGGGCCGAGCGCTCGCGTCCTGCGCGTCTAGGCTCCAAAAGAAAAGGCCCGGCGCGAGCCGGGCCTTTCCAATACAATGAAAGATCTTTCGATCAGAAGGCGCGCTGCACGCGCACGCGGCCTTCGTACTGGTTGCTCGAGCTGCGGTAGCCCGGCAGGCCGACCGAGTTCAGCACGGCGTCGGGCGCGAGGCCGGCCGGACGCGTGGTCGCGACGTTCACGTACATGAACTCGGCGCCGACGTCGAAGCCCTTGACCGGGGTCCAGACGAGGTTGGTGCCGACGCGGGCGGTGCTGATGTTGGAGACGCCGACGGCGCCGCCGTAGCCCTGCAGGGCGTTATAGGAGTAGTTGACTTTGGCGTAAGAGCCGTACACCGCCGAGGCGAGGGTCGGCAGCCAGTAGTGCTTGTAGGCCGCGACGACCGACCAGCCCGTCTGCTGCTCGCAGGCGCCGCTGAGCGTGAAGACGCAATCCGCGATGTTGTTCGGGTTCCAGTTGGCCGAGGTGTCGGCCGGGGTGAAGCCCGAACCCTGGAAGCGCAGGCCGTTCACCGCGCCGTAGCTCGAGGCGAGGTTGTTGCCCCAGATATAGCTGACCGCGCCCTGCTCATAGGCGGCCTGCAGCCACAGCTTGTCGCCCGGCGAGAGGTAGTCGACGTTCAGCTGCACGCCGCCCTGGATCGCCCAGCCGTAGGTGTCGTCGGTCGCGGCGGGCGCGCCAAGCATGTTGAAGTTGGTCGCGCCGGAAGCCCAGAGGCTGGCGCGCGCCTGATGGCCGGCGGCGGACAGCTGCGCGGAGCCCCATTTCTGGTCGATGCGGATGTTGCCGACGATGTCGGGCCAGCGCATGCCGGCGGGCTGGGCCGTGAAGGAGGTGCCGGCCATGCCGTTGAGGGAGGCCGCGGTCAGGGCGCCCGCGGCGTTATAGGCGCCGGAGACGGTGCTGCCGATCGCCGTCGAACGCGCCGCCTGGTCTTCGATCGAGACCGTCGCCGACCAGCCGTCGCCGAAGCGATAGGTGTAGGCGAGGAGCTGGGTCGTGGCGTTGGAGCCGGCGAGGTTCTGATAGTTGTAGGCGCTGGCGTAGAAGTCGAACATCGACTGCGCGCGGCCGGCGGTGAGGCCGGCGAACTGGATGAACGCCTTGTTGACGATCGTCGTCTCGCGGACGGCCGAGTTCATCGTGTTGTTATAGAGGCCGGAGGCGAAGCTCGAGCCGCTCTGCAGGCTGCCCGTGTTCGCGAAGCCCGTGCCGACGTAGGAGTCGACGCGCAGGAACGAGCGCAGCGTGCCCCAGGGCGTTCCCGTGCGGGCGTCGAGCTCGATACGGCCGAGGGTGTTCCAGCCGTAGGCGTCGCGCGTGCGGGCGTTGGTGTACTGGGCGCCGGTCGGGATATAGCCGAAAGTCGAGGCGCCGCCCGTCCCGCGGATCGCCGACGCGGGCAGCGTCGGGTTCATCGCCGCCGTGGAGGAGCCGAGGCCGGTCGCCGTGCCGGTCGCCTGGAAGGAAGCGCCGTTGACCTGATACGAGGCGTCGTAGAAACGAACTTCGCCCAACACCAATCCGCCGACCTTGAGGCAGGTGTCGGTGCCGGGGACATAGAAGAATCCGGAGCCGTAGGCGTCGCAGACGCGGACATATTCGATCGGCGCGGCCTGGCGGGCCGGCAGATCGGCGGCCTTGGCGCCGGACACGCCGACGACGGCCGCGGCGGATCCAAGGAGAAGGCCCTTCAACGCTTTCATCTTAAACCTCCGAGTAACTGACCCGATCAGGGACGGTCCTGACCTGCGCGCCGGCGATCCCCTTCGCCGTCCTGAAAAAGGCTTGCGCCGATCGGCCAGGCAGCCGTCGTCCCGTTCTTTCCGGACCGGAGCGCCTGTCATGAGGCCGCCTCGCCGTTCCGGGGTCACGATCGGGTTGGCCCCCCTCTCGTTCGCAGGTCGACATTAGCTTCGGGGCCAGATTTGGAAAACACGATTCGCGCCCGTTTCTCGCTTAAGCGACCGACTGTTGCAGGCGAGCAACCCTTTGGGCGCCGGCATGGCGGCGTGACCGCTTGCGTTCGCCCGCCGCCTCGGGCATATGTCCGCGACGCGGCGCCGGAACGATCGCCTGCGTCCGAGCGGAGACGTGGCCGAGAGGCTGAAGGCGGCGGTTTGCTAAACCGTTATAGGGTTGTAAAGCCCTATCGAGGGTTCGAATCCCTCCGTCTCCGCCAAATCTTCACACGAAGCTTCTGTAATCATTGTCGATTTCAGAATCGGTCTGTCCGGTCGAACACGCGGCCCGGCGTCGTGACGGCGTGCCCGGGCCAAAGGGCTCTCAAGGCTTGGCCCTGTAGCATCCAGGCGAGGTCGCGGCGGCCATCGCGTGAAATGTCGAAGAAATCGCCGGGCGGCGAACCGAACATGGCGAGCATGCCTTGCCCATGCGTCGAGCAACCACTCGTCGTCGTCGATCGCCCGACTCCAGGTCGCCTCATCGATCCCGGCAGGCCGCCGCAGTTGCAGGCCCACCCAGCCGCTTCATGCGCGACGCTTTCTTACAGGAGAGGCATGCGCCGACGAGCCAAAGCGAGCGTGCGCCTCGTTTCGATGACGCAGAATGTGCGCGATGATCCCACTGGCATTATGATCCGTCAGGGTTTCGCGCTGTTCGATGAGCGCCCGTCAGCCGAGATACGCAAACACGTCAGCGGCTCGATGAACAGGAACGCCCGACAGGTCTTCTGGAATGGCGCGGCTCCGCCCTGTGGCTATACGACCGTCGTGGTCGAACAGCGCGGCGCGCGCATGAAAAGGAAACTCGCCATCGACCCGGTCGAGGCGGAAATCCGCATCCACGGTCGCCGGAGCGTTCTGGAACGTCTTGTTACGGTCAGCGAGGCGGCTCCGGTCGGAGCGCCCGGTTTTATTCGTAAATGGCGCGCCTCGGAGGAGAAAGTTCGAACATTCTCTTTGAGACGCTGGAAGAATGGGAGCGCCATCTCGCGCAGCTAGACCCTAAGGGTCTGCGGTGCGGTGATGACAAGCCACCCTCGCCGTGATTTCCGGAGAGCGGCGGGCGCGACCCCGCTCAAGGCCCCGCCGCCCTTCTCGCTGCGGCTGACCGCCGCCGAACGGGCGCGGCTGGAAGACGACTCGGCCGGCAAGGCGCTCGGAGCCTACATCCGTGAGAGGCTGTTTGGCGGGGACGTCGCCCCGCGCAAGCGCCTGGGCGGCTTTCCGGTCAAGGACCATGAAGCGCTGGGGCGCGTCTTGGGGGCGCTGGGCCAGTCCCGGCTGTCCTCCAACCTCAACCAGCTCGCCAAGGCCGTGAATACCGGCTCGTTGCCGGTCACGCCGGAGACCGAGGCTGAACTTAAAGAAGCCTGCGGCGCGGTGTCGGCCATGCGGGATGAGCTGCTGCGCGCCCTCGGCAAGTCGCCCGGGGGCGGACCGTGATCCTGAAAGCCAAAGAGCGCGGGGACGCTCCGCAGCTTGCCCGCTATCTGCTCGCGCTGCGCGACAACGATCATGTCGAGCTGCATGAGGTGCGCGGCTTTGTCAGTGCCGACCTCGCCGGGGCGTTCGCCGAAGCCGACGCCATCGCCAAAGGCACGCGCTGCAAAAACCACATGTTTTCAATGAGCCTTAATCCGCCCCCGGGCGCAGCGGTCATCCGGCCTTTCATTTCCCGGTCTGACAGACAGGGCTGAAGCCGACGCAACCCCGTGCTGCGCGGGGTCCTCCTCTGCCGTTGCGGTCCTGCGGATGCGTTCTGCCGCCCTGTCCCTCCTTCCGGGATGGCATGAAAGGTCCGGATCGGCCGGACCTGAAAACCGAAGGAGGAAACTCATGATCTCACTGAAAGCCGCATTCGGCTCGGCCGCCGCAGGCGAGCGGAGCCCCCGCGTCTTCTGGCTGTTGGTCTGGGCGCTCGTCGTCCTCGATCCCAACTATCAACCGCCCAAGCCTGGTCCCGGCGTCGCGTACCCGCCGCCGACGCCCTAGCCGCAACGCTCCGGCCCCACCGGGCCGGAGCGTCCTGCCAGATCGGATGGTTCGGTCGGCAACGGCGGGCTGTTGATTCCGGTAGGGCTGGCGCTGCGCGAAGGCGCGGGGGATGCCGGGTGGGCGGGGCGAACCGGCGGGGGCTCGCCCCCAAGAGGGGGTGAATTCAGAAATTGGAAACCGGAAGCCTGAACGAAGAGTCCGGCTTCCGGCGTTGCGATCACGGCCCTCCGTCCCGATGGAATATCAGGGCGGCGGCGTAGAGGGCCGCTGCGTTCTGTAGCATCTCGTCAATACCAAGGGCGGTACCGATGGCCTGATTCTGCTCCCCGGCCTTAATGACGTTCTCGGCCTCGGTCGCCCGCTCCAGCGCCTCCGCGAGGGTGGCGCGAAGGGCGGAAAGGTTGGCGAGAATGATTGCCTGTCCGGTTGTGCTGTTCATCTCAAGCCGCCTTTCTGTCGGTGTAGCGGGCGACGCCTGCAAGGCGCTTGCGGGCAAGATCGCAATAGGCCCCGTCCAGTTCGATTCCGACATAGCGGCGGCCTGCCAAGGCTGCGGCGACGGCGGTGCTGCCCGAACCCGCGAAGGCGTCCAGCACGATGTCACCCGGCTTTGAGAAGGCCCGGACAAGCGGTGAAAGGATGCCAACCGCCTTTTCGGTCGGGTGCGCCCGATTCCCCGAGTATTCCCACGGCTGAACGTCGGCAAAGGGCTTTGCGGGCCGTGCAGGGCTGCCCTTGGCCAGCAAATAAGCCTGCTCGTGCCGGTATTCCAAAAGTCCGACCCGTGACGCATAGCCCTTCTGCCAGACGATATGCCCCACCGGGCGAAATCCTGCCTGCCGCCATGCGCTGAAAAACTCGTCAACGCGGCTCCACCCGTAGAAACAGACGCAAACGCTGTTGGGCTTTAAGACCCGGTACAGGTCCGAAAACGCCCCAAGAAATTCAGGGCTGCCGCCGTCGTTCTGGACGCTGCGCCCGCTCCTGTCGCGATAGTTCACGAGGTAGGGCGGATCGGTCACGACAAGATCAACGGTGCTGTCGGGAAGGGATTTCAGGACCTCCACACAGTCGCCTTGAACAATCTGGTTGGTTGGTAACATTGGCTTTCTCCTAGTCTGTTTTTGCGGTTGCGCATGCAACCGCACTAGGCCCGCGCCAATGAGCGGGGGGAGGCCGTCAAGACCGCAGACAGCGGAGGGGGATCACCCGCCCTGCACAAATGAAATGCGGAAGGGCGGGGAAACCGCTGGCTGCGCCCGTAGCGCAGCGGAGGGCTTGGTCTTGACGGAGGAAGGGGCCGCAGGCCCCTGAACAAACGAAGGCTCACGGGCCGACAGGTCCGTTCCTTCGGGTGGCTTAAGCCGCCCACTGCGCGAGGGATCGTTACCGAATGGCGGAGATGACTCATGCAGCTTCGTGAGCGCAGCGAGTAGAGCTCGGTCGGCCATGCCGGACGCGCTGCAAAAGTCTATAATGCTGCCATGAACGATGATTCACCACTGACACCCGGCTATCGCCTGAACTCAGCGACTGTCCTGCGCGATCTGCACCGGCTGCTATCGGCATTCCTGGCCTATTCGCCGATCCTCGCCATCGCGGAAGGCGAGAACGATCCCCTGCGCGAGCTGCAGGAGCGATTCACCGAGGACGAGATCGTGCATCAACTCGTCAGCACGGCCATTATGAACCGCCTGCACATGGAGCATATGCGCAAGCTTCGGGAGAACCCGGACGAGCTGAGTTTCAAGCCTGTCGAGGCCGTATGCGGCGAGCTCTACCCAGAGGCCGACAAGGATGAGAAAGTTCCGCTCGAATTTCGTGAAACCTGCAACAAGATCATCCACGCGGAAAGTGTCGAAATCTTCGACCCCGATAAGCCGGTGCTGCGGCTGCACGGGCGGCTTGGCAAAAAGGAGTGGATTGCGTTCGTCGAGGTGATCGACTACGTGCGCGCCTCGGTAACGAACTTTGAGGATGCTCTATGGGAGGCTGAAAGGTCTCAGCCTGAGTGAGTTCAGATTGAATAGTAGCGATAGTGATGCCGTCCACGGTGTTTTACCTTGGACACCGATATTCCGCCCATCAGCGGCATGCCAAAAATATCGACGCCATCCTGACGCTGGCCCTGTCGGCCGTGGCGGTACAAGTCGGTCGAGTTCCATCTCAGCTTGGCCGCCGAAAGCGCACTCTCTTCGAACTCGTCCCATGAGCCGGGCGGCGGCAGGACCAATCCTGTGAGCGTCGGCATCAGGCTAGCGCCCATACTGCGAGCGCAAGCCCCACGATGCTTGCAAGACCAGCCACCACCTGGAAAGTCTTGTTCTCGGCCATCCAGATCAGTGCAGTCCGCACCCTGCCGCCGTGCATCTCCCACCAAGTGGTGTTGGTCTTCAGATTGCGGTCATGCGCGCGGCCCGCGATGTTGGCGATAACATCGACCTTCCGCAACGTTGATTGGTGAAGGGCGGCGAAGTTGCGCTCTTCGAATGCTTTCGCCTCCTCGGCCCCATTCAGGAAATCACGCGGCGCGATGTGGTTCTTGGCGAGAAGCTTCTCCATGCGGGGATGATCGATATAGCCGACGCCATAGATGTCGATCAGCAGTCGGGACAGGTCGTACTTCTTGTCGTCCTCAACGACGTAGGCAGGCTCTTCGCCCAGCACACGGAACCGGTGCTCGATGGCCTGGAAACCATAATTCACGTCCCTCATGTTCCAGTGCAGGTATTTCATTCCCCGGTGGCTGCCGAGATGACCGAAGAAGGCCGCGAGCATCTCCTTCTCAAGATCGTCGTAATGCTGCTCGATTTGGTTGAACGGAATTTGCCGCCGCTCGGCAACCTGATGGATCGAGAACGAGACCGTCTGCGCGGAATCGAGTTTGCGCAGCGCTACTGACGTGATCCGTGGAGAACGCCCTTCCACCCGGTCGTAGAAGCTTTCGCAGGAATAATGGATGACCCAGACATTCGCGGCATCGGCGAACAGTCTGTCGAGCGTGGTTAGGGCGACCCTTTGCCTTGCCGGGTTCGGCGCTGTCATGACCGGTCCCGCTTTGAGAGAAACGTGCAGACAGCGCAGGCTACGCTGACGACAAGTTCGGCCTCTTCCGAGGAAACTGCCTGTCCCTCGCGGACATGGCGCGCGCGCTCTGACGCGTAGCCCCAAAGCTTCTCGACCGCCGTATCCAGGGGCGGCGTGAGCGCCAGGCGCGGCACGAGACGCCCCAGCGTGAGGTTCGGCTCCCCCGTCACATCGCGGGCGGTGCATTCGAGCGCGGCGATGGAATGTTGGACCGCGCCGGTTATGTCCGGCTTCGGCCGCCGCGAGATATCGGCAAGCGCTTCGTGGACTTCGTTCGCCGCTGCGCTGCGCCCGGTCTGCGCGAGGACGGCGGCGGCCTCGCGGGTCGCTTCGGCAAAGGCTTCCGAGCCTCGGTAGACGATCCGGCCACCTGTCATCTGCCAGCCGATCCCATTCTCACGGAAATAGCTGTTCAGCCGATCCTGAAAGAGGTCAGCTCCATCGGAGTATCGCGCGGCTAAGGCGGCATGTATCGCCTCTGCAACGTCGTACACCTTGAACCAGGGGCAGTCCCCGATGAGCCCGTTAACCTCATCCCAGATGTTCGGGTAGTCAGACCAGTTTGACGGGTCGGCCCGGACCAGCAGGACCCCGCAGATTACCCGGCGCATCGTGTCGGGACTCATCCCAGCATCCTGTGCGATCAGCGGAATGGCGAAGCGCAGCCCCTCCGGCGCTTCCTCGCGGACGGCGATCTCCTGCTCAGTTCCGCGATATCCGTGTCGATCTGAAAAACGTCCCTGCATGCCTTGTCCCGCGTCGTCAGATGAAGAGGCGATAATCATAGGAGGAAGCACCGAACCGCTGGAGCAGCGAACCGATGCGGGCGATTTCGCCGGACGATTGAAGGGTCGCCGGGAACTTGGTGTAGAGGTCGAACGTGTTCCAGTTCATTTTGGAAAGGCCGAGTATCTCCGCCGCTAGCTGGTCGAGCGGCGTCGCCCCGGCATGCCGCCGCAGCGTGAGCGGCGCGGGAATCCGCCTCTTGCCTTGAAAATACTTCAAGCTCGGATTGACGGCAGCGGTCGCGCCGTGGACCCACAGCAATGCCGTGAAGTCGTCGAGCTTCATAACAGTGCCGCGTCGCACCGGGTAATTGTCCTCGTCGATGGTTCCATCACGGCGCGGCATCGACGCGACGTATCGCTGGGCGTGATCTTCGACAATTTCCAGCATGTCGATAGCGGAGACGCCGCCGAGCCCGTCGAGCAGCCCTTCACGCTCGTCCTTCAGAAACGGCGTGCGCTTGTGTAGCACGACGTGTCGGGGAAGCTTCATGCGGGCATCGAAGAAGAGCTGCCGAATCGTCTCTCCGGTGCGGCGCGCGTCGTCCCGTGACATGAAGGGGTTCTTGCCCCGCATGATCGGGTTCTCGACCTTGCTTAGCCGGTATTGCAGGCCCTCGCCCCGCGCGCTGTAGATGTGGCTGCAACCTAGGACAACGTGGTTGCCCTTTACGGCGTTGCGGTCGATGCTGAAGCCGAGCCCAACATAGGCCGTGTCTTCGTCAAGGCCACTCAAGACCCACGGGGTGCGCATCCCCTTGACATAGAGAGCAAGCGAGAGCCACCACCACACCCGGCACTGCTGGGTATCTGAGAGCGTATCTTCGGTCAGGAACTGCGTCGCAACCCCCCGTTGGACAGCGTAGGCCTTCACGAAATCATGCACGTCGAAGCGCTCGTGCTCGTTCCGGTAGCCACGTAGATGATCCCAGCGGCGCGGGAAGAAAACGAGCACGACATGCGGCGCATAGGAGGAGCGCAGCGCCTCGATGGAACCGGTGATCTGCTGCGCGACGGACAGCGCTCCCGTATGCCCGCCGGTGCCGGACGGCTCGGCGCAGTAAGCCCAGCCAGGCGCGCCGGGCTCGGGAATCTCGATGGGCAGGCCATAGGCCTGCTGGAACCCCGGAAAGTCGACGAGGTAATCCCGCTCTGAATCGGCGGGACGCTGCCCCTGGTTGGCCTTCTGAAGGTAGCCGCGCACCTGCGGGGCTTCGGAGCGCGGGCAGATGACGCCGATGCGTAGCGACGGCGCAAGCCCCTTGAGTGTGAGCGGGTAATCGAAAGGACGGCTCGCCGCGAGGCCGCGCACGGGATGCGTGTCGGTATTCGTCCCTGTTCCCCGCTTATCGCAGAACAGAAGCGTCGGCTCCGCCAGCTGAAGCCCATTGTACTTAATGAGGGGACGCAGATTCTGCGTAATTTTGGCTGACGGACCGCCGTGCGGCAGGCCGATCTGCGCGAAAACCGGCGAGCGGCGGGCGCGAAACATAAAGCTCGATCCAGAGTTAGTCGGGAACTCGAAAAGGGACGGCTTGTCTTTCGGGAAAAGTAGACCGCGCCATTTATTCATGGCAGTGTTGAATGGTTTGTTGTGTTGGTAGCCGAGAATGCCAAGCTTCACCGGTCCGGCAACCTCGTAGGGCACTTCCGCTCCGTTCTGGTCCAGCACTCTTATTGACGGCCTGAGGACGACGTACTGCGTACCGCCGACGCGGCGCAGGAACACGATGACGGATTCATGCGCATGACATTGCAAATTGTCCTGCCGCACCTTCTTGAGCGGGGCTTTCAGCCAAAGCTCGGACTGGCCGTCCGTTTCAACCCCGGCGGCATGCGCCATAGAGCGCACGAGAGCTTCGCGCATCAGGCCGACAATAGCGCCGTCCTCGTAGCGCAGCTCGTCGGGACTGATCGGAGTTCTCTCTACCGGTCCCTTGATGTTCTCGCCAAAGCAATCCTTGATATCGTCCACCGTGCCGAACGCGAGGATCTTCCCCTTGAAGGGCACGGCGACGACCGGGCGCGCGCCGGTCTGCTCCCGTACCCAGGTCCAGACTTTCTCTGGCGGCCAAGCTTTGAGGTTGAACGAAAGCACCTCCGCCGGGCAGTCGATCTCAAAGGCGTTACTCTTGATAAGGGTGTTCGCGCGATGCTCCGCCACCTGAAAGGGCTGGCGCGCGAGAAGATCGTCGGGGGCAAGCGCGGCAACATCCTTGCGTGCGGCCTCGCGCCGCTCGGACTCAAGACAATGCAGCGCAAGCCGGGTCATCAAATCATCGAAGCCAAGCGCGGGAACATAGAAGGCCTGCCTGCCGCGCGCTCTCGCGTGAGCGATCAGGCGGGCCACCGGCTCGGGAACATCGCCGTCGCCGTAGCCGCACCAGTACAGCGCGCCCGTGCCCTGCTCTGCGTAGGCGGCCTGAAGTGCCTCCATGATGGAATGGTCGCGCCCGCTATAGCCGCAGACGATCAGCGTCCGCTGGCGCAGCTCGTCGATCAGCGCGGCTCGCAGGGCCTCTTCCTGGCGCTGGAGTTCCTCGGTCGTGTTCTTGAGGTCGTCGTAACGGTAATCGCCATGAAGCGAGACGCACAGCAACTCGCCGGTGTTCGCCGGACGGGCAACGCGGTCCTGCGTGTCGATCCCGACCTCGAACGGCGTAAGACTGAAATTGGCGGCGGCGCGCGCGGGCAGCCCGTCGAAATTGGTTGACCAGACCGAGCAGATCAGGTCGACCTTGGCGAGATGGCAAAGTAGCCGGTAGCCGATATGCGGCTGCGCCCCACGCACCTTCTCCTGAAAGAAGGCGCGGCGGTCGTCGGCGATGGGAAAGCAGGCGCGGATATAGAAGCCGTACTCGTCGTCCGCGCCTTCCTGCGGATAGGTGCTCTGCGCGTCCAGCCACTGCTGGACGCGGCGCTGCACGCTGGGCAGCGACAGCTCCGCGAATTGCTCTTCAAGGCCGGGATTATTGGTGACGAAGAGGTCTCGTTTCCACTCCCAGATACAGGACTGCGCGGAAGGGATACCAGAGCTGACCGATGCGCCCGCCCCCAGAAAGAGCGCATGCGGTGCCGCCCGCCTGACGCCGATGGAGCGGACGAAAGCGTCGAGTGAAAGAGAAACGTCCTCTTTCTCGCGCGGGGCTGCTTTAAGCGGTGCGGCCGTCATGATCTGCCCGCACCTGCACGTCGTTTCTCGGGAGCGGCATGGACGCCGGTCGAAACGCCGGAGCCAAATCGTGCGGCAACTTGCCTGAACAGCGCCTCCGCCGGGGCGAGCACGGCCTCCGGCAGCTTGGTACCCTTCTCCGCCCACTCCGAAACCAGATAGATGGCAACCGAGGCCTTCCAGCCGTCCGGCAGATCATGGCCGAGCCGCTTGGCAGCGGCCTTGATCGCACTCGGCAGACTGCCCGCCTTGCGGTCCGCCTCGGTCAGTTTGATCGCCTTGCCGATCACAGCTTTGACGGCGGGGAGGAGGATTTCTTCGCCGATTATATCCTCGACTTCGACTTCCTCACCCGCGCGGCCGAGCACCTCGTCCAGCATCAGGACAGCGCTGTCATGCCCTGCGTAAAGCTCCTTCATCAGCGCATCGCGGCGGACGCGCCCCGCGTCGTCGCCGTCGAGCAGCACGAGCGGGCGCACCTCCTGTGCGAGGAAAAGAGAGGCGAACTGGCCGACAAGCTTCGTGCCGCCGCAGGCGGTCACATACACGTCGGCAGGAAGGGAAGCGCGTTTCGATGCCGCGCATTGCTGCGAGAGAGCGTGAAGATAGTAGTAATCGCTCATGCCCTCGACGAGGACGTTCCGGCGGTGCTGGAACAGGCCACGCACCATCGCGTAACCGGCGGCGGCTTGCAGCGGGAAGATTGTCTCGCGGTCCTTTGGCCAGGTCTCGACGCTGATACGCGAATGACCCGTTTCGTCCTCCGTCACCGGGCGAACGCGGTGCAGATGCTCGCCGTCGATCAGGAACGGCGAATGCGTCGAATAGAGAACCTGGTTCTTCTCGGAGAGGGTATCGAAGAACGCGATCAGCTCCTGCTGCGCGGTCGGGTGCAGGTGCATGCCCGGCTCATCAAGAAGCAGGATCGCATCCTTGTGCCCTTCCTCGGACTCGACAAGGAACACGAGGTAGAACGAGAAGAACCACTGGAAGCCTTTGCTGCGGGCCTCGAGCTCGATCTCAACATCCGGCCTCCGGTCATCGGCGATCCAGACGCGGAAGTAATCGCCGTCGGCGTGGTAGCGGATTTTGTGCCTGCGCTGCGACCACCACGCGGAGAACCGTCTGCTGATGTCGAGCGAAGCGGAATTGAGCCGGATCGCCCGCTCTTCCTTCCGCCGCTGGTCGTTCGCGATCATCTCGGGCGTCGGTTGCTGCCCACTGCGGCGATGGTTCTGCGCCTCTTCGTTGCCAAGTTCGGTGATTTCCTTCGGATCAAGCCCGACATGCCGGAACATCGCATCGATGGTACGCACTCGCGCGTCGGTCGGAGTGCGTTTCTGGTCTTCAAGGAAGCGTGGAAGCCAGATGGCGCTATCCAGAATGCCGTAATTCTCGAAGTAGATGAGTACCGGAAGCCGGGCCTCGATCAGTGCGTTCACGCGGTCAATGACTGGACCGGCCTTCGCCACGTCCAGCACCGGGGCGAGCGCTTCCTGTAGCGCTTCGACCATATCGGCGGTCTGCGGGTTGCTCTTGCTCTCGGCCTCGCTCCCCAGCGTGCCGATCAGCTTCGCGCCCTCCGCATCGCAAAGGTCTGCAATGCCCTTGAGCTTGTCCTGCCAGCCGGTTGCCCACGCCGCGAGCGCAGTACGCTGGGCTGTGGTCGCCTCCTCCTGTTCGAGCGCGGGGGCCGCAAGGCGGCGGGCGGCGCTTGAGAACGCGGTTAGTGCCTTGACAACAGGTTCCGGCGAAAGAGGCTGGTCCTGTAGCGCCGGTTCGTAGGCGAAGGAGAGCGAACCGTCGTAATAGCGGGTCAGGATGGCTTCGAAAGGGGGCTCCTGGCCCTTGCCGAGTATCCCGGCGATCTCCGTCTTCGCATCGTTGGGAATGGCGAACGCCACCGAACACACCGGCCACTCGCCCCCTTTCGAGCCTCCAGCTACATAGTCGAGGGTGTAGCGGTCGCGCGGGAACTCCCGCTGCGGATCGTAGGGCTCCGGCGTCGCCGGGTTGAACTTGTGAAACGCCTTCAAAAGGGTCGTCTTGCCCGACTCGTTTCGCCCCACGAAGTTCGTCACACGTTCCAGCGGAATCCAGCCGCTGTCGTCGATGTTTCTGAAGTTCTGGACGCGGAAGCGAGCGGCCTTAAGCATCAATTTCCCCCAAATATTTCCCTATTTCCCATATCTACGTCAGCGGCGCTTCGTTATTACTTCGGAAGGCGACAGGCTCGGCTGCTTGTCAACGGTATGCTCGGCGACATACCTGCGCATGAACTCCCGGAGCACCTGAGCGGCTGGCCGGTCTTGTAGCTGGCACGCCTCCAGGAACTTGTCTCGGAGCTCGCGCTCAACGCGAATCCGTAGTCCCACATCCTTGGTTTTCATGCGGGGAGTGTAGCCAACGGAGACACGGATGTGCATCCATTTTTTGATTTTGTCCACGACGGAAGCGGATCTAGTGCTGATGCGCTGGCGGGCTTCAATCCGCGCAGGCTGTTCAATGGGAGGTCCAGTGAGGGGAGCGAAGTCGCCCCTCCTGGTCAGGGTTCCAAGGGGCTCGAAGGCTCATGGGTCGATGGGATGGGTCCAGGACAAGGGGAGCGCGAAAGCGCCCTTCCCTGGTCTCGATGAAGTCGTCTCCATGAAGCGGTCATGGGGGTATCGGTGGGCAGCAGGAACGCTCCCCTGATTGCCGGTCAAGCGGGCAGTCGGTTGTGCATGGTCCGGTGCAGGTGGAGAGGCATATCTCCTGGCCCTGCGAGTGCGGTTCGGGGGCGGCGATACGCCCATGACCGGGTCCAGCGCCGACGCGCTGGCGGCATCCAATCGGCGCACGGTTGGTCAGGATTGCACAAGGGCAGGAACGCCCTTTGCTCGTGGGTTCAGGGGTGCGAAAGCTCCTGACGGCATCCAATCCGCGCAGGGTTGGTCAGGGGTCCAGGGGGCTCGAAGGCTCCCCGGTCGATGGGATGGGTCCAGGGCAAGGGCGGCGCGAAAGCTCCCTTCCTGGTCTCCATGAAATGGTCAGGGGCCTTGGGGTAGGAGCGCCCCAAGTCGATGGGTGCAGGGAGAGTGAAATCTCCCTGCGAGGGATCAACCGGCGATACGGTTGAATGGCTCTGGAACGGGGTCGATCCCCTGGAAGAGCCAGGGCCGGGGGGATGCAACGGGGGCGCGCAGCGGGCCCCCTTGCCAAGATGGTGTTGTAGTACAACACACATCTTGCGTGCGTGAGGGAGCGTCAGTGGATGGTTGAGACACTCTTTCGAGGCTCGGTGGGAGTGTCAGGAATCTTGTGCGCGGGGCCGGGTTTTCATCATGCCCTGACGAAGCGCTCGCCGAACATGATTGGGGAGTGTCCGCCGCAAAACGCACTTCAACATGCCCATGGGACGCAATTCCTCGCGATACGGTTAAAGACTGCGTAGACGGATTATCAAATCCCTGCTTGGATAATCTATTCGTCAAACGCCAGCTTTGTAGCTAGAGCAAGCATCGTGCCAGAATGTAGCTCCATGGGGACGCGTGTTCAATGCTTCCGCCGCCTTTAACTCGCTTACGACGCCACCCTGGATGGAAAACCGTGGTCGGTGCTTTCACAGCAGGAAGCGCCATAAGCAGCTACATCGAACACTTAAATTCGGCAAAAGACGCGTACACTGCGATAACCACTATTGGCGATACCTATCGATCTATATCGCATGCTATTATTCATATACTATCTTTTATATCTTTTATAGTAGGAATATATCGGTCTATCGTATATCCAGTATTCGGATTACTATATATCCACATCGATCCGATATTTATTGATGCTTTTATGGTCGTTTTGTCGTCTTTATTTATAGGGAGACTATACGGCACACTGTTCCCGACGCCGTATGACGCAGAATTACGACTTTTACGGGATGTCTCGATGGTGGCCGCTAAACGAAAATTAATGATCTCAAAATTTCCTACTCGTCTTCTTCCGCAGATAGATAAGTTTTATGCACTTAGTGGTTGGCGTCTGAACGCCACAATATTAATTAGATATACACACTTTATGATTTGGAGACACAATAACAAGCAGCTGAAAAAATTATCAACTGTGGACCTTTTCAAAATTGCGCCAGATGGTATCATAATATATCTTGGACTTATGATGACATCGATCTCATCTATTGGCCACGTGTTTGGTAACAACCTATATCCGCTACGAGTAAAGCAGCTTTCTGGGCATGATATGGTTATATGTTCTTTGTCATCTGTTTTATTGCTGCTTACGATATTTGAGTTTGACATAATTTATTCGAATTTCCGATTCGCATGACAGGAATTAGCACAATGGACAAAACAAATCAGATACTTTCTAATATATATGTCATTTTGACTGTAATTTGCTTTGCGCAAATCGCAGCATTAATTATACGCTTCGTTGGATTTATGCTCAAAAATAAAGTAAACATAGTAAGCAAAGCTCAAGACGACTTTAACAATTTACTTAGTGATTTGTTCAGGCGAGACGAGCTTGAAGATATTAAAAACATAGCAAATGAAAAAATCAAAACTGAAAAAAATAATATAACGGCGCTGTTGTGGCTGATGCGCGTCGCTCATAAAGAGGGCAAACGGAGACAGGCCGCACTTTACGCTGAAGATATTATAAATATAGACCCTTCATATTCTGATTATGCCAAAAATTTTATGGATATAAAATAGTTTGACAACGCCATGCGCGCTTATATATAGTGAGATATGTCATTAAAACTAGCTTTTAATATCGCCTGCGCTGGATTGAATGCTGCCGGAATAGTCCTCGGTGTTTCTTCCGCAAATCCGGTTCTGGCGTCATTGTGCTCGTTTGGATTTGTTGCTAATAGCAGCCAAGTTATCGATGAGCTAAGAATGTCTTAAAGGTTTATACTTGGAAAATAGTGCGATGCGGGATGTGGGAGATCCGGCCGACGTCATGCGTCGCTTGGGCACCGCCGCCAACTCGATGGTTTTGACCTCACTATCGCGCATAAATGAAACCCTCTTACGCAGCCGGCTCGGCCCGCGCAACCTGCTGAAAAAAAGAGCTGAATTGTGCACGTAGGGCGTGCAACAAACGGCCCTTTCAGCGGGGGCCTCGGTAGTGCTCGGTCGGGATAGGACGAGCCGTCCCTATGGATGTGTCATCGCCCTTGCGGGCGCAGCCACGCGTTGCGTTGCCTTGCCGCGATTGCACGGGGCCGACGCCCTGACGCTCTTTGACGCCTATCACGCCGTTCGCACGGGGCCGTGTCACTCCGCGCTCTGGAGTGTTTCCGGGTCAGTCAAAATGTGGGTCAAAACACACCTCCATCCTTGGCTGACCAGCCTTCAGATAGGACGTCGCCGGCGGAGCGGCGCTAGCCGGCCGGCGGGGTCCTATCCGGCCGTCGCAGCGACCTTGTCAGCGTCCACGGCGCGACGCCGAGCTGGCGGGCGATGCGCGTCGTAGCGGCGCTGTCGCAGGAAAGAATCTGGCGGGCGTGGTCGAGCTGGGCCTTGCTGAGCTTGGGCGGCCGGCCGAGGCGGATGCCGCGCCGGCGGGCGGCGGCGAGGCCTTCGCGGGTGCGCTGCGCCAGCATGCGGCGCTCGAACTCGGCGAAGGCGCTCATGATGGTGTAGACCAGCATGCCGGAGGGGGTCGCGGTGTCGACCTGGAGGTTGACGATCTCGAAGTCGATCCCCTTCTGGCGGAAGCGCTCGGCCTGGGTGACGGCGTCGACGACCGAGCGGAAGGCGCGGTCGAGGTCCCAGACGACCAAAGCGTCGCCAGGCTCGAGGCGGGCGAGCACGGCCTCATAGATCGGCCGGCGCGGGCTGACGGCGGAGAGGGTTTCGAGATGGAGCTCATCGCAGCGGCTCCGCAGGCCCTCGATCTGCCGGTCCGGACGCTGCTCCTGCGTCGACACGCGTAAATAGCCGACCTTTTTCATGCTCAATCAGTCTGTTGGCTCTGCCATACGATAGCAGGCGCTCACAATGGACCCTTTTCGCGACTCCGATTTTAGCCTCTCGCGCCGTGGCGGCGGGAAAAGCCAAATCGCACAAATTCAATCAGATGCACTATAATCATAGCATAGTTGGCGCGATTACGACAAATTAAACGTAATCGGTCCTTTATGAGCTTCACAAGCCAGAACAAATACGCGGCCTGTCTGTCCAGTGCGTTGGCTATTCTTTCCGTTATGACCTCATCTGCGGGCGCGACCGATGTCACGGCGAACGCCGTGATGGAAAAAATGCCCGCCGATGAACGCGCCCCTTACATCGCCGGGGTGGTCGAGGGCGTCGCCTTCGGGCGTTATCTGGCGGGCGGCAAGAAGGTCGAAATTCTCGACTGCATCTACGACTGGTTCACCGGCAAGCCGAACGCCTACGATACGATTTACGTAGCGTTCGGGCGGTATTCCTGCCTCGCCATCAACGGCCAGGGGCTGGTTGGAAGCTTCTGCGCCCTTATCGCCTGGTGGGCGTGGCCCGTGAGCGCCGACTGGGCCGTAATGGCCTTCCCCAGCGTGCTGTTCGGGATCGTGGCCCTGATCGCCTTCTGGAACATGTTCCGGGCGATGCTCGCGATCTACGAGCGCGAGCGCGCCGCTGCGGAATTCGAGGCCCTGGGGCCTGCTCCCAAATCCGCGCGCCTCGCGTCCGACGACCTTCTCGATCGCCTGAATATGTTCGATGAGGAGATGTTCGATGACAGATAAGTCTTGCCGCCGCATCCTCGGCCTGACGCTCGACGGCAGGCCGCTCTTCGAGCCGCAGGCCAACGCCTCGTCCATCGTCTATGCCGCCATGGGCGGCGGCAAAACGACCTGCGTCGCTGTGCCGACCCTCATGAGCCTGATCGCCGACCGCGATCAGGCCGTCGTCATCAACGATGTGAAGGACGGCGAGATCGCGGTGCAGATCGCCGGCATGTGCCGCAAGTACGGGCGCAAATTCGCGATCCTGGACGATTTCAACGTCCTCGGCGCAAATAACCCGCACAAGATTTCCCTGAACGCCCTCGGCGCGGCACAGGCGGGCGCGGAGGCCGCGAGCGTCGACCTGCCTTTCACCGTCGAAGCCGGGATGCTCGCCCTGATCGAGGAGCCGTCGAACGATCAGCGCAACTTCTACTGGCGGGAGTCGCCGCGAAGCTTTCTCGAAGCCGCGCACAATATGCTGCTCAGCCATACGCCGCGTCTGGCCACTCCAGGCGGTCTCGCGGCGTTCCTGTCGGACCCGGTCTTATTCACGAAGGCGCTCGAAGCGGAAACGAAGGCGGCGTCTTCGCCGCACCGGCATGCGGCGGCGCAAATTCTCGATATGAAGGCCTGTAACCCGGAGCATTACACGCAGCATCTTCGCGCGGCGCTGTCCGCTGTCAAAATCTTCGCGGTTCCGCCGCTGAGCGACGCCGGCCGCATGACGGACATGACCCACGCCCGGCTTCTGCGGGAGAAATATGTCGTCTGTCTCGTCAATCCGGTCCGACATGCGGATCGGCTCGGCCCGTACTTCGCGCTGCACCTTCTCTCGTTCATGCACGCGCAGCTCGCCGGCGCGACGGGCCGCACCTGCATGATCCTCGACGAATATTGCAACGCGCCACTGAAGGAAGTCATCAACCGCATCACGGTCTTCCGCGCCTACGGCCTCAAATGCCTGTTCATCGCACAGTCGCGCATGGACAGCGTGCGGAAATACGGCGAGCGCGAGACCGCGATCTTGGAAGAAAACTGCACCGTGAAACAGTGGCTCAAATTCTCGAACTTCGAGGAGGCCGAGCGCGTCAGCCGCGCCATGGGCGAGGCCGTCCACGTGTCGAAAAGCATGAGTTTCAGTTCCGACCGGCTCGACTTTTCGGAAACGATGAATCTCACCAAGGAACGGCTGATGACCGCCGCCGAGCTGATGAGTCTGCCCGATGACGAGCAGATCATCCATATCGCCGGCGTCGGCTTCATCCGCGCGAAGAAAGTCCGGCAGAACGAGATCGCGCCCTATTGCTTCGACCTGGCGGACAATCCCCTCGAAGGGGGCCGATTGCCGCCCAATCCTAAAGTGCGGCTCGCGACGCCGGAGAAGGACCGCACAGATCGCCGGAAAACACGGGAGACAGGTCGATGAGGTCCGTGCCCTTTCTACGTCCCACCTACCTCCTCTGGACCGTTGCGCCCGCCGGCGTCCTCACGATCTGGATGACGATCGGCGCGCCGCATTTTATCTGGTCCTATTCCTGGCGGGAGACCAACGCGCGGCACGACTTCAGCAGCCGCTATTACGTCCGTTGCACCTATGTCGGCATGGGCGGCAACATCACGGAATATCCGAACGACGGAAGATGCGGCTGGATACGGTTTGGCAGGTGATACGATGTCAACTCGCCCACAGCCAGCGCGGGGGCAGTTTCCAGTTGGCGACGAGCCAGCTCCGGATCATGGCCTTGACCACAACCAGCACATCCTCCGCATCCTGCCCGTCGCGAAGATAAGAATCCCACAAGTCGCGGGACAGCGCCTCCGGCGCGACCTTGCCGAGCTCCCGCCACACTTCCTCATAAGTGAGCGGAGCAAGCCAATCCTCGACGTCCTCGGCATAGCGAAACTGCATCGTTCAAGCATGCCTGATCCGCCGTCGACTGCGCAAGCTTTTCAAATGTGGAGAAAGACTAATGACTGAGGCGATTAATGGAGAACTGCGGCAGGCGTTCGAGCTGCGCGCCATGCGGATCGAGCTCGATCAGTTCACCAATAAGGTTCACCTCGAACAGGCACGAGCCATCGTAAACCAAGCTGAAAAAGCGCGGGACACCGAATATGAAGATTTCCATAGAAATTATGACAAGCGCCTCGACGCCGCGCAACGTAAACTGATCGATGAGGCCGGCAGGAAAAATCTCGATCATACCCCGTCATGGGCGAGGCCGGATCGTTTCAATCGGCAGAACATTCGCCTTCGGGCCGAACACGCCGTTCGATGCGACTACGAGCGGAGAATGAATGCGATCGACAAGGCCGAACACCGGGACTTAAGCGCCCTCTACAGCCAGGCGAAGCAGGCCCGTGAAGCGAAAGGTCTGGCGCGCGATAGTTTCAAACTGGCGAATGAAGACCAGCGGGGACCGCACGGCCCCCATCGTTAGCGCCATGACGCCGTGTAGCGTCGACGCGTCGATGTTGGCGGCTTTACGAAAGCATACCTCTACAGCGTGCGAAAGTTTGCGAACCTACCACCAATGGATGTATACTAAAGAAAGGAGTACATTATGCTGCGTGATGGTAAGACTGGCGGAAACAAAGACGAAACCAGCGTCTTCGGGGATGACAGGCTTGCCGCGAGCTTCGATGCGTCGGCGCGGCCTATCGTTACGGTCGATGTCAGGAAATACCAGTCCTACCTCGACGAATCCGGCCTCAGCGAGGAAAAGAAAGCAGAATTTCTGCAAGCGCTGTGGTCGATCGTCGTGGCGTTCGTCGATCTCGGCTTCGGGGTCCACCCGCTGCAAGAAGTCTGTGGGCAGAATTCCGAACCTGCTTCTCAGGGGCCGAAAGAGGGCTTCGATCTGCTAGCATCAAAGGGATCAAACAACACTCAAATCATTGAAGAGTCCGGCCTGACGCATGGCCTGGAGGTCGAATGAATTCGCAAGAGAAACACGGCCAGGCGATCGGGAAAGCCGTCATATATTGCCGCGTGTCGAGCGCCAAGCAAACGGTGCGCGGCGATGGGCTTTCCTCGCAGGAGACCCGCTGCCGCGAGTTCGCCAAGTACAAGGGCTATGAAGTGGTCGACGTCTTCCGTGACGACACCTCTGGCAGCCTGACGTCCCGACCCGGCATGCAGGCCATGCTGTCCTTTCTCAAAGGGCGGCGGAAAGAGCCGCATGCCGTCATCATCGATGATATCAGCCGGCTCGCGCGGGGCCTGATGGCGCATTTCGAGCTGCGCGTGAAGATCGGCGACGCCGGCGGCGTCCTGGTCAGCCCGTCAATCGAGTTCGGCGAGGATTCCGACTCGCAGCTTATCGAAAACCTGCTGGCCTCGGTGTCTCAACACCATCGCCAGAAGAACGGCGAGCAGACCGTCAACCGGATGCGCGCGCGGATACAGAACGGCTATTGGGTCTTTCAGGCCCCTGTCGGCTATCGCTACGAGCGCGAGAGCGGGCACGGCAAACTGCTTGTCCGCGACGAACCGAACGCCTCGATCCTGGAAGAGGCCCTCGAAGGATACGCCTCCGGCCGCTTTGCGACGCAGGTCGAGGTCAAGCGCTTTCTGGAGCGCCAGCCGTCCTTTCCGAAGGATTTGCCCGACGGAGAAATTCGCAACCAGCGGATTTATGATTTTCTGACGCGGGTGGTCTACGCCGGCTATGTTGAAGCGCCCCATTGGGGCGTCGGCTTGCGCAGGGGCAAGCATGAGGGCCTTATCAGCTTCGAGACCTTCGAGAAGATACAAGCGCGCCTCAAAAGCACCGCCAAGGCTCCGGCGCGCAAGGACATCAATGCCGATTTTCCGCTGCGCGGATTCATCCTCTGCAATGACTGCGGCAAGCCGCTGACAGCCTGCTGGTCGCAAGGCAAGCACCGCAAATATCCATATTACCTGTGCCCGACCGAGGGTTGCGCGAGCTATCGCAAGTCGATCAAACGCGAAGAGCTTGAAGCTGCGTTCGAGGACGTCTTGCAGCAACTGCAGCCCTCCGAAAGCCTGTTCGGGTTGGTGAAGGCCATGTTCAAGGACGCCTGGGACATGCGCCTCGCCCAGGCCGCCCAGGCGGCGAAAGCGCTAAAGGCCGACATCGCGCAGATTGAAAAGGGCGTCGAAGCGCTGCTCGACCGCATCGTCGAATCTGGCAATGCGTCGGTCATCGCCGCCTACGAGAAGAGAATCAACAAGCTGGAACGGGACAAGGCGCTCGCCGAGGAAAGTCTGGCGTTAAGCGGCAAACCAAGGCTGAGGTTGGAGGAGTCGTTCGAACACGCCCTCCAGTTTCTCTCAAGCCCTTGGTTTATGTGGAAGAATTCCGACCTGACAGCCAAAAAGACAGTCCTCAGGCTGGCGTTCCTGGAGCCTCTGGCGTACTGCCGAAAAGAAGGACTTCGAACACCTAACTTCGCCTTCCCATTCAAGGCGTTACGTGAGTTTTGCAGTGGAAAATGCGAGATGGCGCGCCCGAAGAGATTCGAACTCCTGACCCCTAGATTCGTAGTCTAGTGCTCTATCCAGCTGAGCTACGGGCGCGCTGACGACGATGCGGCGTCGCGGACAAGATCCGCGCCGCTCGCCGGCGGACGCAGACTTAGCGGCTTGCGGTCTGGCTTGCAAGAGGCCTCCGCGCCTGTCTGACGATTTCTTGACGTCCTGACCGCTCCCCGGCTTCGCCCGGATGCGGGCGGCGCTGAATTCGCGCCGCGTCTCAACGCGTTACGCCAGTCTGACGGAGGCGTTCGCGCGCTGTGGACAGCCCGGCCGGGCCTTCGCCGCCAGGCGTCAGGGCTGAAGGCGTGGCCCAAAACGTCGCCGCCGCCCGGGCGGCGGCCTCAGCGGCTCGCCTGGGCCGCGACGGCCGGCGCCGGCTGCTTCCACAAGGGAAACCCGAGCGTGGCGTAGATCATGTCGCCGCGCACGCGGTTCAGGTTGGCGAATTCATGGTACCATTTTGCTGACAGGGTGAACTCCGCCCCCTGCTGCGCATAGCGATAGGCGAGCACCGGCCCCGCCGCCGCGACGCGCCCCTTGAAACCGCCATAGACCGCGCCGGCCCCTGCGTCCGGCGTGACCTGCTGCAGGGCGTAGCCGCCGACGCCGACATAAAGCCCCTGCGGCAGATGCTGGCCGATCGACCATTCGAAATGCAGCTCGGCGCCGCTCTGATAGTCGGTGCGCGAATTGGCGCCGTTGAGCAGGAGGCCGAGCGCCGCCGAGACTTCGAAGCCGGTCGTCGAGCCGAGAAAAGTGTAGGCGCCCTTGACGTCGAGCGCCGTCCGGTTGAGCCCCGTCTGCGCGAGCCGCGACGGATCGTAGTTCCCGGTCGGGAAGAAGCCGCTGACGGTCAGCTTGTAATGATTGTCCTGCGACCGCCAGGACAGGATTCCGGTCAGCTCCGAATCGGCGAAGCCCGAGACGCCCTGCTGCGCGGCGAAGAGCCTCGGCGCGCCGAGCCCGTCGACGCCCCAATAGGAGGTTCCCGTCGTCTCGGAGCCGATCGCGTTGGTGGTCGCGACGCCGATGCGCCCGCCGAGAAGCTCGATGTCCGAATACCAGGCGAAGATCGCGATATTGGCCGAGATGTCGTAGGACACGCGCGCCGGGGACGGATGGGCGGCGTGTTCGTAAAGATTTCCGGCGCCGTGATAAAGCAGGTAGGTCGTCCAGAAATAAAAGCCCGGCGCCGGCGCGACGGCGGCCGAGGGCGCGACGAGGCCGAGCTGGTACAGGCTCAGCCCATACTCGACGCCGCGCGCGCCGGTCGCGCCGAACAGCGGCGCGACGACGCAGATCGACGTTGCGAGCGAGCGGGCGAAGACGATGAGCGTCGGATGGCGGCGCTGCGGCATGAATGAGGAGGCCCGCGAAATCTGGAAAGCGGCCCAATCTAGGGCGGCCGGCGAGCCGTGAGGAGGAAATCAGCGCGTCTGACGACGAACGCCGAATGATTTTGAATAATTGTCGCAATTTGGCGACAATGGCGTTCGCCGCTTCGAAGCGGCCGAGGCTTTGCGGCGGCGCGCGGCGCCTCTAAAAGAAGGCTTGATGGAAACGCTCCGCGACGCGCCTTCGCGTCGCCGCCTTGAAAGCCAAGACCATGCCGCTCGCCGTCGCGGTCCAGATGGACCCGCTCGAAAACATCAACATCGCCGGCGACACGACCTTCGCCCTCATGCTCGAAGCGCAGGCGCGCGGCCATCGCCTGTTCTGCCACACGCCCGACAGCCTGACGCTGCGCGGCGACGGCGGCCTTTTCGCGCGCGCGCGCGAGGTGCGGCTGCGCGACGTCAAGGGCGATCATTTCTCGGCGTCGGAGCCGGCTCCGCTCGACCTGCGCGAGATGGACGTCGTCCTGCTGCGCCAGGACCCGCCCTTCGACCTCGCCTATGTCGCCTCGACCCATCTTCTCGAGACGATCGCGCCGCGCGTTCTCGTGATCAACGATCCGGCGAGCGTGCGCGACGCGCCCGAAAAGCTCTTCGTGATGAAATTTCCGCAGCTCATGCCAAAGACGCTGATCTCGCGCGACAGGGCCGAGATCGAGGCGTTCCGGCGGGAGTGCGGCGAGGTGGTGATGAAGCCGCTGTTCGGCCATGGCGGCGCGGCGGTGTTCAAGGTCGCCGAACGGGACGCGAACTTCGGCTCGCTGTTCGACCTGTTCGCCGTGACCTTCAGGGAGCCGTGGGTGACGCAGCAGTTCCTGCCCGCCGTCAGCCGCGGCGACAAGCGCATCATCCTGATCGACGGGAAGGCCGAGGGCGCCGTCAACCGCGTGCCGGCCGAAGACGACATCCGTTCGAACATGGTGCGCGGCGGCGCCGCGGCGGCGACGCAGTTCACCGAGCGCGAGCGCGAGATCTGCGAGACGATCGGGCCGGAACTCAGGGCGCGCGGCCTCGTTATCGTCGGGATCGACGTGATCGACGGATTTTTGACCGAAATCAATGTAACGTCCCCCACGGGAGTCCGCGCGGTCAAGCGCGTGGGCGGACCCGATCTTGCGGTTTCGGCGTGGGACGCCATCGAAGCACGCAGACACGCCAGCGCCTCATGAGCCGCCCCCCCGCCGCAAGGGGCGCGCCGGCGCGCCCAACCGGAAACTCGAGCTTGACGCTAGACGCCCTTCCGCCCACGGCCCCGCGCCGTCGCCGGTCTCTCTCCGCGCCGCACGCGGCCCTGTTCGACAGACAGGGCGTGCGCTCGCGCCTTCTCGCCCTGCGCGCGACCGACGCGCCGCCCGAATCGACCCGTCCCGCGGCGCTCGCCATCCTGCGCGAGGCGCTGGAGCGCGGCCGGGCGCGGGCGCGGGCGCGGCTCGAGGCCAAGGGCCGCGGCCTCGTCTGCGCCGGCCAGCTCGCCCAGATCGAGGACGAGCTCATCGGCGCGATCTACGACTATGTCACGACCGTGCTTCATCCAAGGGAGGCGGACGCGCCGGAGGCGCCGCTGGCGCTTGCGGCGGTCGGCGGCTACGGCCGCGCGACGCTCGCGCCGGGCTCCGACATCGACCTCCTGTTCCTGCTGCCGGGGGAGCCGACGCCGCGCCGCCAGGCGATCGTGCAGGCCATCCTCTATATTTTGTGGGATCTCGGCCAGAAGGTCGGCCATTCGGTGCGCACCATCGAGGAATGCGTCGAGGAGGCGCGCGCCGACTTCACCGTCCGCACCGCCCTGCTCGAGGCCCGGCTGCTGTTTGGCGACGCGGCCGCCTTCGAGGCCATGCGCGCCCGCTTCGAGCAGGAAATCGTGCATGGCACCGGGGCGGAATATGTGGCCGCCAAACTCGCCGAACGCGACGCGCGCATCGCCAAGGCCGGGCGCTCGCGCTATCTCGTCGAGCCCAACGTCAAGGACGGCAAGGGCGGGCTGCGCGACCTCAACACGCTGTTCTGGATCGCGAAATACGTTTATGAGGTGCGCGACGCCTCCGAGCTCGTCGCCGCCGGCGTGTTCTCAAAGGCCGAATACCGCCTGTTCCGCCGCTGCGAGGATTTTTTGTGGCGGGTGCGCTGCCACCTGCATTTCCTGACCGCGCGCGCCGAGGAGCGGCTCACCTTCGACCTGCAGCTGCCGATCGCCGGCCAGCTCGGCTATTCCGAGCGCGGCGGGCTCGCCAGCGTCGAACGCTTCATGAAACATTATTTTCTGGTGGCGAAGGACGTCGGCGACCTCACCGCCATCGTCTGTTCGGCGCTCGAGGAGCGCCACGCCAAGCCGGCGGCGATGCTCGACCGGTTCGGCCCGTTCCTGCCGCGGCCGACGGCCATTCTCGCCGGCGATTTCGCGATCGAGAACGGGCGCGTCACCGTCTCGTCGATGGACGTGTTCGAAAAGGACCCGGTCAATCTCATCAGGCTGTTCTGGGTCGCCGACCGCAACGGGCTCGCGATCCACCCGGACGCGACCCGACTTGTCACCCGCTCGCTGAAGCGCATCGACGCGAAACTGCGCGCCGACCCGGAAGCGAACCGCCTGTTCCTCGACGTGCTGATTTCGCGCAACACGCCCGAGATCGTGCTGCGCCTGATGAACGAGGCCGGCGTGCTCGGGCGCTTCGCGCCGGAGTTTGGACGCATCGTCGCCCTGATGCAGTTCAACATGTACCACCATTACACGGTGGACGAGCATCTCCTGCGCGCGGTCGGCAACCTCGCCGACATGGAGCAGAACCGCTATTCGAGCGAGCATCCGCTGGCGAGCGAGATTTTGCAGTCGATCTCGAACCGCACCGCGCTCATCGTCGCCCTGTTCCTGCACGACGTCGCCAAGGGACGCATCGAGGATCATTCCATCGCCGGCGCGCAGGTGGCGCATGAGATATGCCCGCGGCTCGGCCTGTCGCCGTCGGAGACGGACCTTGTCGCATGGCTGATCGAGAACCATCTCGTGATGTCCGACACGGCGCAGCGGCGCGACCTCGGCGACCGCCAGACCATCGCCACCTTCGCCCAGAAGGTGCAGACGCTCGAACGGCTCAAGATGCTGTTCATCCTCACCGTCTGCGACATCCGCGCGGTCGGGCCCGGCGTCTGGAACCACTGGAAGGGCGAGCTGATGCGCACCCTCTACTGGGAGACCGAGATGGTGCTGGCCGGCGGCCACTCCACCATCGACCGCCGCCGTCGCGTCGCCCAGGCCCAGCTTGAACTGCGCCGTGGCCTGCCGAACTGGTCGGACCTCGACTTCGAGGCCTATGCCCAGCGCCATCCGCCGGCCTACTGGCTGAAGGCCGACCTCGACCAGCAGATCCTGCACGCCAAGCTGCTCAACATGACCGAGGTCGAGATGCGCGCGCCGGTGACGCATATCGTCATCGACCCGCTGCGCGGCGTGACCTCGCTCACCGTGATCGCGCCGGACACGCCGCGCCTCCTGTCTGTCGTCGCCGGGGCCTGCGCGGCCTGCGCCGCCAATATCGTCGACGCGCAGGTCTTCACCACCACCGACGGCATGGCGCTCGACACCATCGTGATCTCGCGCGAGTTCGACTTCGACGAGGACGAGCTGCGTCGCGCGAGCCGCATCGCCTACGCCGTGGAGAAGACGCTCGCCGGCGAGATGACCCTCAAGGAGTTGGTCGCGGCGCGGTCGGGGCCCGTCGCGGTGCGGCTCAAGACCTTCAAGGTCCATCCGGAAGTCGTCGTCGACAATTCGCTCTCGAAGCTCTTCACCGTCGTCGAGGCGTCGGGGCTCGACCGCCCGGGGCTTCTGTTCGAGCTGACGGCGGCGCTTTCGGAGCTCGACCTCAACATCGGCTCGGCCCATATCGCGACTTTCGGCGAGAAGGCGGCGGACGTCTTCTACGTGACCGAGCTCGAGGGCGGCAAGATCGAATCGCCGCGCCGGCAGGACGAGATCAGGCGCAAGGTCCTCGACGTCTTCGCCCTGCCCGAGATCGACGGCGACGGCCCCGCGACCTGACCTCGGGGACAGGCGCGCCGGCGCCGAAATGGGCGGCGCGCTTGATTTTTCGCCGCCAAGGCTGATATCCGGGGCGGCGCGGGCGCCCGCCCGGCCTTTCGACAAAAGATTGAGCCATGAACGATTTTAAGAACGCCGACGACTCCGCCGACGCCGGGCGCTCCGACGCCGAGACGGCCGCAGCGGCGAAGGAGCAGGATCCTTTCGTCGTGCTCGAGGCGCTCAAGACCGAGAACGAGGGTCTCAAGGACCGTCTCCTGCGCACGCTCGCCGACATGGAGAAT
Organism: Methylocella sp.; assembly: GCF_044226135.1. Lineage (NCBI taxonomy): Bacteria > Pseudomonadati > Pseudomonadota > Alphaproteobacteria > Hyphomicrobiales > Beijerinckiaceae > Methylocella > Methylocella sp. Next base: position 210,013 of record NZ_JBGAHM010000001.1, read on the forward strand.
CTGCGCCGGCGCACCGAAAAGGAAGTCGCCGACGCGAAATCCTATGGCGTCGCCAATTTCGCGCGCGAGATGCTGACCGTCGCCGACAATCTGACCCGGGCGCTCGCCAGCGTGCCGGCCGAGGCCCGCGCCGGGGCCGAAGGCGCCTTCAAAACGCTGATGGAGGGCCTCGAACTCACCGAGCGCGACCTCGCCTCGCGGCTCGAGCGCTTTTCCGTGAAGAAGATCGACCCGGCCGGTCAGAAGTTCGACCCCAACCTGCATGAGGCCCTGTTCGAGCAGCCGAACGAATCGCTGCCGAGCGGCACCGTGACCCAGGTGGTCGAGCCGGGTTATGTCATTGGCGAGCGCGTGCTGCGCCCGGCCAAGGTGGGGGTCTCCCGGGGCGGCCCGCGAGCCTGACCCGGCGCCGGACGCCGCTTGACGCGAATTTGAAAGCTGTCGCCGAAAAAACGCCCGCGCCGTGAGCGCCAGGCGCGGAAACGCTCCGGATTCAGAAATATGCGCGTGGCCGGCCCGTTCGCGCCGAGCGGCGCGGGCGCCAATCCGGCGACCCCGCCGCCGCCGTGGCGCTTCATGCGCGCGCGCCGCGTCGGCGGCGATATTGACCTTCAACGCTTTTTGCAGCAAACGCTCGAAAGCGTCTGTTTATTTTGAAGCGTTATGTAATCGGACGCCGCTATTCAGGAGCCGTCGCCGCGTTGCGGCGTGTCTTCGACAAAAGCGAATTAACAATCCGCGGTAGTTCTTATCGGCGACTTCGCCCGTGGGCGCGAGAGGACCATGATTCTTAGCGAAGCCGTGTCCGCGCCCCGCGCCGTCCGCCCCCTCGCGCGAGGAGCGCGGCGATGAGCAAACGCGCTGTCGTTTTCGTCTGGGAGAATTTCGGCCCGGTCCATACGGACCGCTGCGACGCCCTCGCGGTCCGTCTCGGCCGGTCACGCCGGGTCGTCGGCGTCGAGCTCGGCGGCGCGAGCTCCGTTTATGACTGGCGCCCCGAGGATGGGATTCATTTCGAGAAGCGCACCCTCTTCACCGACGCGCAGATCACCGAGGTGCCGCTGCGCCGCAAGATCAGGGAGCTGGTCAGGGCCTGCTTCGCGCTGCGGCCGGCCGATTTCTTCTTCTGCCACTACGAGACGCCCTATGTGTTCCTGACGGCGCTGCTGCTGCGCCTTGCCGGCAGCCGGGTCTTCGTGATGAACGATTCAAAATTCGACGACTACAAACGCTATGTCGGGCGCGAGATCGTCAAGAAGCTGTTCTATCTGCCCTATAGCGGCGCCATCGCCGCCGGCACACGCTCGGCCGATTATTTCCGCTTTCTCGGCATGTCCGAGAAACGCATCGCCCTCAACTATGACGCGATTTCGACCGACCGCATCCGGCGCCTCGCCGGCGTCGACCGCGCGCCGGGCGGCCCGGCTTTCGCGGAGCGCGACTTCATCATCGTCGCGCGCATGGTCCCCAAGAAAAACATCGCCATGGCGCTCGAAGCCTATGCGCTGTACCGCGCCGGCGCGGCGCGCCCGCGCAAGCTGCGCCTGTGCGGCTCGGGTCCTCTCGAAGCGGAGCTGAAGGCCCACGCCGAGCGCCTGCAGATCGCCGACGACGTGATCTTCCACGGCTTCCTGCAGATCGAGGAGGTCTGTCCCCTGCTCGGCTCGAGCCTCGCCCTCATCCTGCCGAGCCTGCAGGAGCAGTTCGGCAATGTGGTCATCGAGGCGCAGGCGCTCGGCCTGCCGACCATCGTGTCCGAGAATTGCGGCGCGCGCGACCTTCTCGTGCGCAATGGCGTCAACGGCTTCGTGGTCGAGCCCGACAATCCGCGCGGCCTCGCCTTCTTCATGAGCCTGCTCGACCGCGACGAGACGCTCTGGCGCAACATGGCGCTCGCCACCGCGCCCTATTCGGCCCTGGGCGACGCCGCACGCTTCGCCGAATCCGCGCTGGCGCTGATCGGCGAGGACGCCGACGAGCGGCGCGTCCCGGCCGGCGGCTCGGCGAGCCCGTCGATCGCCGACCGTCTCTGAGGCTTCGCCGCCAGATCTTCCGTCCCGCGAGAGCGCGTTCGGCGTCGATCGAGTCGTGGACGCGCTCTAACATCTTGCTTTTACGCAATCTCTTCACGTAAAAGTCTGCAACTTTGACTGAAAATGCTCTAGATCTTCGGGGCGGTCCAGAGCACGATCTGGCGCATGACGTCGGCGCTCGCGGCGTTGAGCGCGGCGACGACTGCGGCCGGGTCGCCGCCCGAAGCCGGCGCCGTCGCCACAAACACCTTTCCCGCCACGATGCGCCCGGCCGCGCCGAAAATCTGGACCGCGATCTCGACCTCGGCGACGCCGCGCGCGGCGTCATAGTCGAAGCGGCGCAGCTGGCTGCGCAATTCATAGTCGGCGACGAGGCCCGGCGCGACCACGGCGCGGATCAGGCTCGCGTTCTGAAAACTCGCGATCAGCCGCGCCTGCAGCATCTGCGGCAGGCGGTTCGACCATTGCGCGCCGGACAGATAGGCGACCTCGGCGTCGGAGCGCCGCACCACGATGCGATCGCCGTCGAGCAGCGGCAGCGCGGCGGGCTCCGCCACGGCGATCTGCGCGCGGCGCGCCTGGCGCGCGCCATAACCGCCCCGCGCCGCCTCGAGATCGAAGGCCGGCGGCGGCGCCGAGGCGCAGGCCGACAGCGCCAGCGCGACGAGCAGCGCGCCGGTCAGCCCGCAGGAACGGCCCCGGGAAACGCCGTCGCGACGCGAAAGACCGGCGCGGCGCGGCTTCGTCCCGGTCGGCATGGAGTCTCCTTCAAGGGCGTTCGGCCGCGCGCGCGGCGACGCGAAGCCGCAAGCCCGCCGGAGCCGGGGGCGCGTCCAGAGCTTTTCCGACATCCCCCGCCCAAACGCAAGCTGCGCCGACGTCGCGCCCGTCGGAGCGGGCCGCCCGCCGCACGCGCGGGCGGCCCGGGCCTCAATGCGTCGGGACGTGCGCCGACGCCGCCCCGTCCGGCCCCGCCTCCGCCGGCGGCGCGCCGCCCTCCTCGCGCGGCTTCGCGCGGAAGACGCGCATCACCACCACGAAGAACACGGGCACGAAGAGCACGGCGAGGAAGGTCGCCGACAGCATGCCGCCGAGCACGCCCGCGCCGAGCTGCCGCTGGCTCATCGACGACGCGCCGCTCGCCACGACGAGCGGAACCACGCCGAAGATGAAGGCGAGCGAGGTCATCAGGATCGGGCGAAGGCGCAGCTTCGCCGCCTCGACCGTGGCGGCGACGAGATCGACGCCCGGCCGCCACAGGTCCTTGGCGAATTCGACGATCAGGATCGCGTTCTTCGCGGCGAGGCCGATGACGGTGATGAGGCCGATCTTGAAATAGACGTCGTTCGGCGCGCCCTTGAGATAGACCGCCGCGAAGGCGCCGATGATCCCGAGCGGGATGACCAGCATGACCGACAGCGGGATCGACCAGCTTTCATAGAGCGCGGCGAGACACATGAACACCATGACGACCGACAGCAGGAGAAGCAGCGTCGCCTGCGACCCCGCCTCCTTCTCCTGCAGCGACTGGCCGGTCCAGGTGTAGCCGAAGCCCTTCGGCAGCTCCTGCATCAGCCGCTCCATCTCGGCGATCGCGTCGCCAGTGGTGCGGCCGGCCGCCGGCTCGCCGGTGAAGCGCACCGACTGATAGCCGTTGAAGCCCACGATCTGCGCCGGGCCGACCGACCATTTGACTTCGGCGAAGGAGGACATCGGCACCATCGCGCCCTGCGCGTTGGGCACGGAGTAGTTCAGCAGGTCGTCGGTCGTCAGGCGCTGCCGCTCGTTCGACTGGACGATCACGCGCTGCATCTTGCCGCGGCTCGGGAAGTCGTTGACATAGACCGAGCCGAGATTGCCCTGGATGGTGTTGTTGATGGCGTCGAAGCCGACGCCGAGCGCCGCCGCCTTCTCGCGGTCGACGACGAGCTCGGCCTGCGGCGCGGGCGGAAGCCCCTCGACGAAGACGTTTTGCAGCACGGGGCTCTTGCGGGCGAGCGCGAGCAGCTGCTCCTGCGCCGCGGTCAGGGCCTCATAGCCCTTCTGCCCGCGGTCCTGCAGACGGAAGCTGAACCCGGAGCTGTTGCCGAGATTGTCGACAGGCGGCGGCTCAAGCGCCTGAATCGTCGCGTCGCGGTAGTGGGCGAGCGCGCGGTTGACGCCCGCGGCGAGCGCCGCCGCGGAATTGGCCTTGTCGCGCTCGCTCCACGGCTTCAGCGTGACGAAGGCCTGCGAGGTCACCTGTCCCTGTCCCGAGAAGGAGAAGCCGTTGACGATCGTCACCGTCGCCACGCCCGGCTGCGCCAGCAGATGGTCTTCGAGCTTCTTCACCGCGGCGAGGGTGCGGTTGAAGGAGGCGCCCGGCGGCGTCTGGATGTCGACCGTGAAGAAGCCCTGGTCCTCGACCGGCAGAAAGCCCTGCGGCGTGCGCCAGAAGGCGTAGCCGACGCCGAGGCAGATGACGAGATAGACGAGCATCATCCGCCCGGCCTTGCCGATGGCCGTCGAGGTCGCGCGGCCATAGCCCGCCGTGACGCGCTCCATGCCGCGGTTGAACCAGCCGAAGAATCCGCCCCGCGCATGGCCGTGGCCCTTGGCGACCGGCTTCAGCAGCGTCGCGCAGAGCGCCGGCGTCAGCGACAGGGCGAGAAAGGCCGAAAAGGCGATCGAGGTCGTCATCGCCATCGAAAACTGGCGATAGACGATGCCGGCCGAGCCCGGGAAGAAGGCCATGGGCACGAACACCGACACCAGCACCACGGTGATGCCGATGATGGCGCCGGTGATCTGCCCCATCGCCTTGCGCGTCGCCTCCTTCGGCGGCAGCCCCTCCTCATTCATGATGCGCTCGACGTTCTCGACCACCACGATGGCGTCGTCGACCAAAATGCCGATCGCGAGCACCATGCCGAACATGGTCAGCACGTTGATCGAGAAGCCCGCGAGCAGCATGACGGTCACAGATCCAAGCAGCGCGATCGGCACCACGATGATCGGAATGAGCGTGTAGCGGACGTTCTGCAGGAACACGAACATCACGAGGAAGACGAGGCCCACGGCCTCGATCAGCGTCATCATCACCTTTTTGACCGAGGCCTCGACCGTCGGGGTGATGTCGTAGGGGATGTCCCATTTGACGTTCGAGGGGAAGAACTCGGAAAGCTCCTCCATCTTGGCGCGGATGGCCCGGGCGGTCGCCAGCGCGTTGCCGTCCGGCGCGAGCGTGACCGAGATGCCGGCCGCCTCGCCGCCGTTGAGACGGGTGGTGAACTTGTAGTCCTCGCCGCCGAACTCGATGCGCGCCACGTCGCGCAGGCGCACGTTGGAGCCGTCGCGATTGGCGCGCAGCACGATGGAGCCGAACGCCTCGGGCTCGGTGAGCTGGCCGCGCACCACGATCGGAAAGTTCATGGGGTTTGTGGGCGGGCTCGGCTGCGCCCCGACCGCGCCCGAGGCGACCTGCACGTTCTGCGTCTGGATCGCGCGGGTGACGTCGGCGACGTCGAGCGAGAGGCCGCGCAGCTTGTCGGGGTCGATCCACACGCGCAGGCTGCGCTCGGTCGAATAGAGGGTGGCCCGGCCGACGCCCGGAATGCGGCGGATCTCGTTGATGACGTTGCGGATCAGAAAATCGCCGAGCTGCACCTCGTCCATCGTCCCGTCGGTCGAGACGAGGGTGATGATCTGCAGCGTCGCGGCCGAGGCCTCCTCGACCAGAATGCCCTGCTGGCGCACTTCGGCGGGCAGGCGCGCCTCGACGCGCTTCAGGCGGTTCTGCACCTCGACCGAGGCGTAGCCCGGATCCGTGCCAGGCTTGAAGGTCGCCGTGATCTCGACCACGCCAAAGGAGTCCGACGCCGATTCGAAGCTCTGGATGTTGGCCGCGCCGTTCAGCTCGTCCTCGATCAGGCGCGTCGTGCCCGTGTAGAGGCTTTCGACGGTCGCGCCGGGATAGGCGGTCGAGAGCGCGATCGAGGGCGGCGCGATGATCGGATATTGCGCGACGGGCAGATTGGGAATGGCGATCGCTCCGCCAAGGCAGATGAAGAAGGCGATCACCCAGGCGAAAATGGGTCTGTCGATGAAAAAGCTGGCCATGCGGCGCCTTGTGAGCTGGAACGGGCCCGCGGCGGGGCCGCGGCGGAGGCCGACGCGCGACGAGGCGAGCCCCTAAGGCCGCCCGCGCCGCGCCGGCGCTCCTTGAAGGAGATCTCGCGGGACGACGCCCGCGCTCAGGAGGTCAGGGCGACGGCGCCGCCGGATGCGGACGCCCGGCGAGCGTCGTCTCGCCCGGCGTCTGCGGCGCGGCGGTCGCGTCGGCCTCGGCCTGCTGCGTCACGGCGCGCACCTGCGCGCCCGCGGTGATCTTCTGGAAGCCGTCGACGACGATTCTCTGCCCGGGCCGCAGCCCCGAGCGGATCACCCAGTTCGCGCCGACCACCTGGCCGAGTTCGACCGGCTGCAGCATCACGCGGTCGTCATCGCGGATCACCCAGACCTGCGAGCGGCCGTCGGCGGTGCGCTGCACCGCCTGCTGCGGCACGATGATGGCGTCGGCGTCGATCGCCTGCTCGATGCGGGCGCGGACATACATGCCCGGAAACAGCTCGCCGTCGGGGTTCGGGATCTTGACCCGCAGCGTCACCTGGCCGGTGCTCGGATCGGCGGTCACGTCCGAGAACAGGAGCCTGCCGCGCTGCTGATAGACGCCGCCGTCGCTCAGCGCCAGCTCGACCGAGGCCGCGCCGTCGGCATGCTGCGAGAGCTCGCCCGAAGCGAGGTCGCGGCGCAGCTTGATGAGGTCGCCCACCGACTGGGTGATGTCGACATAGATCGGGTCGATCTGCTGGATCGTCGCGAGCGGGGTCCCGCTGAGCGCTTCGACGAGCGCGCCTTCGGTGATGAGCGCGCGGCCGATGCGTCCCGAGATCGGCGCGCGCACGTCGGCGTAGCCGAGGTTGAGCATGGCGCGGTCGCGCGCGGCCTTTGCGCCCGCGACCTCGGCTTCGGCCTGCGCCTGCCCCGCCGCCGCGACGTCATATTGCGCCTGGCTCGCGGCCTGTTTCGGCAGCAGCGCGGCGAGCCGCTCGGCCTGCTGGCGGGCGAGCGTCAGCGCCGCCTCGGTCTTGGCGAGACTGGCCTGCGCGCTCGCAAGCTCGACCTCGAACGGGGCGCGGTCGAGGCGATAAAGCAGGTCGCCTTCCTTGACCACGCTGCCCTGCTCGAAGGCGCGCTCGACGATCAGTCCGGTGACGCGCGCGCGCACCTCGGCGACCCGGGTCGGCACCACGCGGCCCGGCAGCTCGCGCACATGCGGAAGAGGCTCTTCCTTTGCGACGACATAGCCGACCTCGGGCGTGGCGAGGGCCGCGCCCGGCGCCGCGCCGGGCTTGGCGGCGTCGTCGCAGGCGGCGAGCGCCAGAGCGGCGGCGGCCGCGAGAAGTCCGGTTCGGAGCCGTTTGAGAGGGGACGAAGAAATTTCAAGGAGTCGCACGGGGTCGCTCGCCTTTGCGCTTGACGGATGAATCGTTCGGGAGAAGCGGCGCAGGCGCAAGAGGCGCGCGCCGCCCGGAGCGTTCAATGACGACCGGCCGCGCGTCTCCCCTGAACGGGAGGCGCCGCCGTCGGGTCGTCAGTCAGCCTTGGGCGCGGGGCGGCCTGTCATGCGGCGGAACGCCCCGGGCGGCCGACGCCTCGAAGCGGACAAGGACGAGGCGACGGGCGGAGCGTGCGCGCAGACCTTCTTCAAGGCCAAGCGTCGGCTCGCCGGCTTCATCGGGGGCCGCCGACAGCGCCGGCGACAGAAGCGCGCCGCCTTCGTCGACGGAGCGGCTCAGGGTCGGCGCCGGTTCGCCCGCAAGCGCGGACGCGGCGGCCGTCGGGACGACCCGGAGGCCGCCTCCAAAAACGCCCTGCGGCCCGATGTGCGCGCCTGAGCCGCCGGCCCAGGCCGAAAAGGCCGCAAGGCGCGACATCGCCTCGACGGAAGATGTCTGCTCGAGCGACGACGTCTGGAGGAGACCGGCCTGCTGGACGGCATGGGCCTGGGTCGCGGCGTTTTGGGAAGACGGCTGAAGGCAGAGCCAGACCAGCCCAAAAAGGGCCAGAAGCCTCAAAAAAGCGCGTCCAACATGTGTCGCGCGTCCATAAGTCTTCACAGGGGCGGACATGCCTAAAGCTACGACATTTCGCACGGCGAGGCAACAACGTCGCCGAATAAGGGCGTCCTCGCAAAGCTGAGCTTCGCGTGGCTGCGCCGGTCGCGCTGGATATGCGGGGCGCCGCCGCATTCTACAAGAGCCGCCTTGAAATTAAATTTACCTTTCCGGGCGGGGCGCGCCGATGGTCTTGTCCCCCTGACCGTTTTTCTTGCCGAGCCTGGGCCGCGTGCGCAGGCCGCACGCCGTTTCAAGACCCCAGAACCAGTTTCGACCTGCGTTTCGCCAGCGACGCGCCATGCCTCCGGCCGCCCGGCGGCGTCGGCGCCGAAGTCTGCGGCCCGCTGCTGACGCCTGACGGCGAAACCCTGTTCGTCACGGCGCAGCCTCCAGGCGAAGACGCGACTCCCGGCCGGAACTCGGCCGGCCGTCATATTATGAAGACCTGTCGACCCGCTGGCCCGATTTCAGGAACGACATGCCGGCGCGCCCCTCCGGGCTCGCCATAACCAGAATCGGCGGCGGCGGGATCGGCGGCTGACCGCCTCAGTCGAACGCCGGGTCGGGCGCGATCGAGACCGGCGGCGTCTCGTCGGCGTCGCCGATCGGGCGCTGCAGCAGGGTCGTGTCGCTCCAGCGCCCGAAGCGATAGGCGACCGACTTCAGGACGCCGACGCGCTCGAACAGAAAGCGCTCGTGCAGACGCAGCGACGGCGCGTTGGCGCTGTCGACATAGCAGATCATCTGGCGAAAGCCGGCCCGGGCGCTGGCGTCGATCAGCGCTTCGAGCAGAAGCCCGCCGACGCCGGCGCGCTGATGGTCGGGACGCACATAGATCGAATGCTTGACGGCGAAACGATAGGCCGGCCGCTTGAGAAAGGGCACGGCGTAGGCGTAGCCCGCGACCACGCCGCCCTTCTCGGCGACGAGATGCGGCAGCCGCTTCTTCATCATCGCCTTGCGGCGGCGGCGGATGTCCTCGACGGAGGCGCGCGCCGTCGGCTCCTCCACGCCATGAGCGACGTGATAGGCGTAGATCTCGACCATGGCGGGCACGTCGCTTTCCGTCGAGACGCGTATGATGACCGGAGACGGCTGATCGAGCATGAAGGGTCCTTCCGCGGGATGCCGCCACCAAAGCGCCGAAACATGAAGGTTTTTTGACCCTTGGCCGCGCAAACGGCGCAGGCGCGGGCGCGGCTGGCGCACATCCGGTCCGCGCGGATGAAAGTGGCGCAGACGAAACTGGCGCAGACGAAACTGGCGCAGACGAAACTGGCGCAGACGAAACTGGCGCAGACGAAACTGGCGAAGGAGAGCGGGAGTCGAACCCACCTGAGACGGTCGTCCCGCCCCACCCGGATTTGAAGTCCGGACGCCCCACCAGGAACGCTTCTCCTCCCCGCCGCTTCAGCCAGCTTGCGCCTTTTCGTCCCCCGGCTCAAGAGGAGCGAAGAGATCGAGCCGCCGTGGATCGACCCGACGCAAGTCGCCGCGTCTCGTCGTGACGCCGTGACGGTCGAAGAATTCGAGAATCTGGATCGCCACCTTGCGCCCGTTGTCGAGCCTGTCGCGCAGCTCCGCCGCCGTGAACTCGCCGTCTTTCGCGCCGGCCGCGACATCTGTGATGATTTTCGTCATCTCATGTGTCGTCGACCGCATGAAAAAATGGTCATGCGCGATCTCGTCGACGCGGCCCATGCGCGAGGCGGTTTTGAGCACGCGCCGCACGTCGGCCTCGGGCGTTCCCGTCGCGCCCGCAAGATCGCGCACGCGCGGCGGGCGAAAGCGCTCAGCCCCGCCAAGCAGCGGGACGAGCCGCGCCCAGACGCCGTCGTCCCTGGCGGCGAAACGCGCCTCATGGCCCGGCGCATGCGCGAAGGAGCCGACAAGCCCCAGCGCGCCCCGCCGGGCCAGAAGCCGCAGCGCCGGCAGAAAGACGCGGGCGGGAAGGCGCGGCTCGACCGCCACGCGAAGCCGCTCCTTGCCCATGCCCTGCAGGTCCGGATTTTCGGCGTGGAAGGCCTGAAGCGTCGCCGCGACGGCCGCTTCGAAGGCGCTCCAGCGCGCGCCGGAGAGCGCGATCCGCGCCTCCTTGTCCTCAAGCACGACGCGGCCCTCGGCCTCGGCGAGCGCCTGCGTCTCGGCCGGCCCGAGCGCGCGGTCGCGCGCGAACTGCGCAAGATCATGCGCATGGGGCGGCGTCTCGAGCAGCGCGGCGAAGGCCGCGGCCGGGTCATTGACGGCGAGCGCCGCGCGTTGCGCCTCGCGCTCGGGCGTGTGGCGCTTGCGCGCCGCGCCGCGCAGGTCGACGAAGCGTCCGCCGCCGATCGTGCGCGCGCCCGAGACGTCGCGGATCACGAAGCGGTCCTGCGCCGCGGCGGCGATCGGACGTTCAAGCGCGAGCTGGACCAACGCCTCGCCGCCGGGCGCGAGCTCGTCGCCTTCGAGCAGCGCGACATGAGCGCCAACCTCGACCGAGGCGTGATGCAGGCGCACGGCGCGCCAGGACGCGAGCGGCTTCGGCTCGCCCGGCAGCAGGCGTAATTTCGCGTCGACGCGCGAGGCCGGCGCGTGCACGACGGGATCAACGATCATGTCGCCGCGACGGATCGCCTCTCTTGAAACATGCGGGCCGGCGAGATTGAGCGCGCAGCGTTCGCCGGCCGCCGCGCTTTCGGCCGGCCGGTTCTGCGCGTGCAGCGAACGCACGCGCGCGGAAAGCCCTGTTGGGCTCGCCATAACATGATCACCGACATCCACGCGGCCCGACAGGATCGTCCCGGTGACGACGACGCCGACGCCCTGCAGCGTGAAGGAGCGGTCGACGGCGAGCCTGAAACGCCCCTCGGCCGGACGCCGCGACGGCGTTCCGGCGGCCTCGACAAGCCTTGAGCGGAGCGCGGCGACGCCTTCTCCCGTCAAGCTGGAGATCGCGAAAATTTCCGCGCCGGCGAGGCTCGTGGCGCGCAGCGCCTCGTCGATCTCGGTTTTAAGCGCAGCGCGGCGGTCTTCTCCGACGAGATCGCTCTTGGTCATCGCGACGATCCCGCGCGAGACGCCGAGAAGATCGAGAATCGCCAGATGCTCGCGCGTCTGCGGCATGATCCCGTCGTCGGCCGCGATCGTCAACAGCGCGAAATCGACGCCGCCCGCGCCCGCCAGCATCGCGCGCACCAGCTTTTCATGGCCGGGCGCGTCGATGAAGCCGATCACAAGATGACGGTCGACCGGCAGATAGGCGAAGCCGAGGTCGATGGTGACGCCGCGCGCCTTCTCCTCCTTCAGGCGGTCGCCCTCGACGCCTGTCAGCGCCTTCACCAGCGCCGTCTTGCCATGGTCGATGTGGCCGGCAAGCCCGACGATCATGCGCCGGCGCCGGGCGCGATCCGCGCGCGCCGCTCGGCCTCCGCGACGTCTTCCGGCGAAAGCGCGCCGCGCACGGAGCCCATGAATCTCGCGGCGAGCAGGCTTGCGCCCCGTTCGGCGCGCAACAGCCAGGCCAGCGCCTCGACGTCATCGCGGACGACGCCCTGGCCGATATGCAGCGCCGCGCCCAGCAGGGCCTGCGCGTCGGCGTGGCCGCGCTCGGCCGCGCGGCGGCGCCACAGCGCGGCCGCGGCCGGATCGCGCGCGACGCCCAGCGCGTCATGATGCAGACGCCCGAGCAGCGCCATGGCCGAGGCCACGCCCTGTTCGGCCGCGGCCAGCGCGTAACGGCGCGCCTGCGCATAATCGCACGGGCCGCCCTCCCCTTCCATCAGCATGTGGCTCAACATGTCCTGCGCCGCCGCGTCGCCGGCGTCGGCCGCGAGCCGATAGAGCGCGGCGGCGCGGGCCTGATCCTTCTCGACGCCAAGCCCGCGATAAAGGGCGCTGGCGAGATTGCGCCGGCCGACCGGATCGCCGGCTTCGGCCGCAAGCGTCAGCCATCTGACCGCCAGCGCGTCGTCGCGCCCCACCCCGAGCCCTTCGGAAAAACACGCGCCGACATTGTTCTGCGCGCGCGCGCGGCCGGCGTGGGCCAGCGGCCCCCAGAGCGCGAGCGCGGCTACATTGGCGCCGCGCGCGGCCGCGGCGGCGGCCCCCACCATGGCCGCGGCCGCCGCGGCGTCGCGCGCGCGTCCGCCGCGCGACGACAGCCGCGCCCTGAAGGCGTCACGCCAGCCCATCCGCCAGCCCCTGGAGATTGGCGACAAAAGCCTCGTCATCCTCGAGGCAGCGCAAATCGAGGATCAGTCGGCCGGCCTCGATCCGGCCGACGACGGGTCGTTCGAGACGACGCAGCGCGGCGGCGAGGCGCTCGATCGCGCCGCCTCCCCCGGCTGCGGCGACGGCGAGGCCGGCGCTCGGGATCGCGTCGAGCGGCAGCGCGCCCGAGCCGATCTGGCTGCGGCAGGCGACCGGCTCGACGCTGAAGCTCCCGCCGAGCGCGGCGCGGACGCGTGGCGCGAGGCCTTGCGCAAGCGCCGCAACCTCCGCCTGCGCGCGCGCGATGAAGCGTAGCGTCGGCAGGCGCGCTTCGAGCCGCTCGGGATCCCTGTAGAGCTTCAGCGTCGCCTCTATGGCGGCGAGGCGGATCTTGTCGACGCGCAGCGCGCGCTTCATCGGATTACGGTTGATTTTCTCGATCAGCGCGCGCCGCCCCACGATGAATCCCGCCTGCGGCCCGCCGAGCAGCTTGTCGCCCGAGAATGTGACGACGCCGGCGTGGCGCGCGGCCTCGCGCACGGTCGGCTCCCTCGTGACGCCGTAACGCGCAAGATCGACAAGGACGCCGGAGCCGAGATCGTTCATCAGGGGGACGCCGGCCTCGTCCGCGAGGGCCGAGAGCTCCCGCGGGTCGGCTTCCGCGACGAACCCCTCGATGCGATAGTTCGACGGATGCGCCTTGAGCATCACGCCCGTTTCGGGCGAGAGCGCGGCGCGGTAGTCCTTGAGATGGGTGCGGTTGGTCGTGCCGACTTCGACAAGCTTCACGCCGGCTTGCGCCATGATCTCAGGCATGCGGAAGGCGCCGCCGATCTCGATGAGTTCGCCGCGCGAGACGATCGCCTCGCGCCCGCAGGCGAGCGCGTTAAGCGCGAGCAGCACGGCCGCCGCGTTATTGTTGACGATCGTGGCGTCCTCCGCGCCGCTCAGCTCTCGCAGCAGGGCGCGCAGGTGGTCGTCGCGTTCGCCGCGCCGGCCCGTCTCAAGGTCGAACTCGAGGGCGACGGCCGAGCGCATGGCTTCCGTGGCCGCCTCGACGGCGGCGTCGGCGAGCTGCGCGCGGCCAAGATTGGTATGCAGAATGACGCCGGTCAGATTGTAGAGCGGACGCAGGCCGCTGCGGTCGCCGCTGGCCAGCGCCGCCAGCGCGCGATCGGCGAGCGCGTCGGGCGCGCCGATGTCGGACGCGCCGTCGACGGCGGCCCTGCGCGCCTCGTCGAGCGCCGCCCGCAAGGCCGCCGTCGCCGCGGGCCTGCCGTAGCGTTCGATGAGCGCCGCGCCCGGCGCGCCGGCGAGCAGGGCCGACACGGAAGGAAGGGCGCGAAGGCGGTCGCGCGCCTGCATGTCCGTCTCCCTGCTCACGGCCGGGCTCAGGCGGCGCGACGCAGGACGACGCCGAGGCGCCCCGCGACGTCCTCGATTTCGTCGCGCGTCGTCTCGCGTCCAAGGCTGAAGCGCACGGCGCCCATGCCGACCTGCGGCGCGATCCCCATGGCCGCAAGCACAGGCGACAACGCGACGCGGCCGGCATGGCAGGCCGAGCCCGCCGACGCCGCGACGCCGTCGAGCCGCGCGAGGATCTCGGCGCCGACCTCTCCGGGGAAACTGACGCTCAGAGTGTTGGGAAGGCAATGGCGCAGGCCGCCGTTGAGCACGACGCGGGCGCCGAAGCGCTCACGCAACAGCTCCCAAAGCGCGTCGCGCAACGCGCGCACACGCTCCATCGGAGCGAGATCGCAGGCGAGCGCGGCGGCGGCGCCGAGACCGGCCGCAAGCAGCGCGCTTTCCGTGCCGGCGCGCCGTCCGGCCTCATGGTCGCCGCCATGCAACAGCGGCTCAAGCTCCACTCCGCGTCGCACATAAAGCGCGCCGACGCCCTTCGGCGCCGAGAATTTATGGCCGGCGAGAGTCATGAGATCGACGCCGAGCGAGGAGACCTCGGTTGCGATTTTGCCGGCCGACTGCGCGGCGTCGACATGAAACAGCACGCCGTGCGCGCGCGCCACGGCGGCGGCTTCGGCGATCGGCTGGATCGCGCCGACCTCATTGTTGGCGTGCATGACGCTGACGAGAATCGTGTCGGGACGCACTGCGCGGGCGAGGTCGTCGCAGTCGATCCGGCCTTCGCCGTCGACGGGCAGGACCGAAATTTCGGCCCCGAGCCTTTCAAGAAAACGACAGGGCGCGCGCACGGCCGGGTGCTCGACGGCGGAGACGACGATATGGCCGCCGCGCCCGCCCCGCGCGAAAAACACGCCCGCAAGGGCGAGATTGTCGGCCTCCGTGCCGCCGCTCGTGAACACGATTTCGTCGGACGCGCAACCGACGAGCGCGGCCGTCTGCGCGCGCGCGGCCTCAAGCGCCGCCTTCGCCGGCGCCCCCGCCCAATGCCGGCTCGACGGATTGCCGAACACGCCGTCGATCAACGGGAGCATGGCCGCGACGACGCCCGGCGCGATCGGCGCCGAGGCGTTGTAGTCAAGGTAGACAGGCTTCATCGCGGCATGATGCCCCGACTGTGCGAAGATGAAAAGCGCGGCCGTGAGCGCCGGCCGTGGACAAGGACGACCGGGACGCGCAGCGCTATTTGGCGCGGGGCTTCAGCGAGCTCCACTTGCCGTCGGCGTTCTTGGCGAGGCCGCGCTTTTTCATCGCCTGCAACGCGAAGGACACCATGCGGTTGGTGATGTCGCGCCCCGACGATTTGAGGTGCTCGGAAATTTCGGCCGCCGTGAGCGGCCCCTGAGCTTCGAGCACATCGCCGATAGCCGACCCGATGGTCTGCCGCGGGCCGCCTCTTGACGCGCCCTTGCGACGCCCGCGCGTGCGCGGCGCCGGCGGCGCGGCGGACGAATCCGGAAGCGCGGGGGCCGCGACGGAAGGTTTGCGGCCGCGTTTCGCAGGGGTAGCGTCAAGCTCGGCGAGCACGCGCTCTGCGGC
This sequence comes from Methylocella sp., assembly GCF_044226135.1. Lineage (NCBI taxonomy): Bacteria > Pseudomonadati > Pseudomonadota > Alphaproteobacteria > Hyphomicrobiales > Beijerinckiaceae > Methylocella > Methylocella sp. Next base: position 225,356 of record NZ_JBGAHM010000001.1, read on the forward strand.
GCGCAGATCTTCGATCTTCTGCTCGAATTCGGCGATTTTGGCCCGGATGCGTTCGAGTGATGTGTCCATGAGATCTTTTCACAGGTTATGGCGCGCGAGGTCCGGTCGAACGACACGCTGTTCGCCTCGGCGAGCCGCGACGCTTCGCTCCGAATCGCCGATCAGGCTTTCAATGTTGGCGCCACAGTTGAAAAACGCAAATCGGATCGCTTGTTCCTTGCACAAGTTCATGTGGAAATCCATCGCAATTCTACAGGCCGCGGAAAAACCTGCATCGTCTGGACGCCGTCGCGCATGTTGTCGCCCGAAAGCCGTCAGACATTTCGCGTTGCGGATCGCCTTCGGCGCCGGCGCTTTGTGGGTTGAGTCGTTCGCGCAAAGGCCGCGCGCTGGCGCGCATGGCCTGAACCGCGACGCGTCGCTTGCGTCGAATCCGGAACGTAGCAAGAACACAACACGCCCGGACGGCGCCGGTCCGAGGCGTCGCCGCGCGTCCGGCCCGCGGCGCAGCCGCCCATTTCGGGGCGCGGCGTGAACCTCAACAGGCGCGGGCGCCCGGCCTCGCGCTCGGCGACAAGGACGCAGCCGTTCAGGCCGGAGATGAGCCGGCGCCATTGTGGCGATGCGGTCCGAACACGACGAGCCATCGGCCTGCCGACCCGGCCGCGTCAGGCGATCGCCGCGCCGGGCGCGGCGCGGAGGTCCGAGCGCGCCGGCGCATGACCGCGGCCGCGGTCCTTTTATACGTCTCGTTAACAGATCGGGAAGAAGCTGGCCGCCAGGAGGACGCCATGACCTGCGACGGCATTTCCTGCGAGGCCCTGTCCTACGCCCGCTTCTATCAACACGGCGTACGAGCCTACGCTCAAGGCCTGGCGCTCAACGCCAATCCGCATGATCGCGCGGGCCGGGGCGTCGCCCATGACGGTTGGAAAGACGGCTGGCTCGACGCCTGTCACGCCCACGAGCGCAAAAGCGCGCCCGACGGACCGCGTCGTTCGCGGCCGATCCGCGTCGACCGCTTCATCGCCGCGCGCAATCGGCCGAACGCGTAGGCTGCCTACAACAGCCTGTCGAGCGTGATCGGCAGCTCCCGCACCCTGCGGCCCGTGGCGTGAAAGACGGCGTTGGCGACCGCCGCCGCGACGCCCACGATCCCGATTTCTCCGACGCCCTTGACGCCCATCGGACTTACCTTGTCGTCCTCCTCGGCCACGAAAATGACCTCGACGTCGCCGACGTCGGCATGGGACGGGAGGTGATATTCTCCGAAATTGTGGTTCATGACGCGCCCGAGCGCCGCGTCGACGAGGCCTTCCTCGTGCAGGGCCATGCCGATCCCCATCGTCACGCCGCCGACGATCTGGCTTCGCGCCGTAAGCGGGTTGAGAATCAGCCCCGCCGCGACCGCGCTTACGACGCGCGTCACGCGCACGACGCCAAGCTCCTCGTCGACCCTGACCTCCACGAAGACCGCCGAATGCGTATTGGCGGAAAACGCCTTGTCGACGCCTGGCGCCCGCCGCGCCGTCTCCTCGGCTTCGAGCGCGTCGAGTCCGAGGCTGTGGATCGCGTCGGAAAAACTCACGCGGCGCGACGGATCGGAAGCGAGGATCACACATCCCTCGGCGAAGACCACATGAGCGATGGAGGCGTTGGCGAGCGGCGACGCCGCGACGCCGCGCGCCGCCTGCAACAGCTGGCCGCGCAAGTTCCAGCAGGCGAGCCGCACGGCCGCGCCGGCGGAGGCCGCCGCCCATGAGCCGCCCTCGACCGGCGATTTCGGCAGGGAGGAATCGCCGACGAGCGCCGTGACCTGCTCGATCGGCAGGCCGAGCGCGTCGGCGCCGATCTGGCTCAGAATGGTGTAGGAGCCTGTGCCGACGTCGGCGGTGGCGGTGGCGACTTCGAGGCGCCCGTCGGCGCCGACGCGGGCTCTCGCCGTAGTCGGCTGCATCAACGCCTCCCACACGCCGGTCGCCATGCCGAAGCCAATAAGCTCGCGGCCTTCTCTCATGGAGCGGGGCTCGAAGCCGCGCCGGCTCCAGCCGAAGGCCTTCGCGCCTTCGTCGTAGCACTGGCGCAGCGCCTTGGACGTGTAGGGCCTGTCTTCGTTGAGGTCGCGCTCCGCGTAATTGCGCAGGCGCAGCTCCAGCGGGTCGAGCCTCGCCGCATGGGCCAGTTCGTCCATCGCCGATTCGAGCGCGAAGAGGCCCGTCGCGGCGCCGGGCGCGCGCATGTCGCACGGCGTGGCCGCGTCGAGCTTTGCGAGACGGTAGGTCATGAGCGCGTTCGGGCACTCGTAGAGCAGGCCCGACCAGTTGACGACATTCTCCTGATAATCCTCGCTGCGCGAGGTCGCCGCCACGGCGTCGTGGATGACGGAGCAGAGCCGCCCGTCTGTCCCGCAGCCGAGGCTCACCGACTGGATCGTCTGCGGCCTGTAGCCGAGCGTGAACATCTGGTCGCGCGTCAGGCTCACGGTCACCGCGCGCTCAAGGTCGAGACAGGCCATGACCGCGAGAAAAAGCTGCGGCTGCGGGCGCAAGGCCAGTCCGAAGGCGCCGCCGACGAACGGGCTTATGACGCGAACCTTGTCCGCCGGCAGTCCGAACGCCTGCGCGACATAGGCCTGCGTGTTCTGCGCGCCCTGCGTCTTGTCATGGACCGTCAGGCGCCCGTCAGGCTCAAGGATCGCCGTCGCGGCGTGGGGCTCGATGGGGTTGTGGAACTCCGCCGGCTGAACGTAGCGGCCGGCGATCCTGACCGGGGCGGCGTCGAAGGCCGAGCGCGCGTCGCCGCGCGGCGCGGCCGGCGGCGCGATGCCTGGGCGCTTGCGCGGCGGAACATAGGCGTCGTCGAGCCGAGCGGAGAGTTCGGTCTGCGGGGGTTCGGCGTCATAGTCGATTTTCACCAGCGTCGCGGCGTGGCGTGCGGTCTCGAAATATTTGGCCACCACAAGCGCCACGGGCTGGCCGCCGAACAGAATACGCTCGTCATGGAGCGGACGGAACGGCTCGCCGGGCGGCGCGACCTGATCGCGATAAAGCGCGGCGCGCGAGGCGCCCCTTGGCCGATGTTCATGACTGTAGACGGCGACGACGCCCGGCGTCGCGAGAGCCTGCGAGGCGTCGAGGCGCGCGATGCGCCCCTTCGCCACGGCGCTCGAAACGACGACGCCGAAAAGACGATCGCCGCCGCCGAATTCGGCGGCGTAGCGGGCCTGTCCTGAAACCTTCAGCGGCCCGTCGACGCGCGGATGCGCGGCGCCGACATAGGATGCGGCGACCATGGCCATGACCTTTCCCAATTGACGATCTCGCCTAATTGACGCTCTTGGCGTTCTGGCTCTGCGGCGCGCCGGCCGCGGCCTGAGACAGGGCGCGCACGATGGCGCGGCGGGCGAGCTCGATCTTGAAGCTGTTATGTTTCAACCCGCGCGCGTCGCGCAACAGATGGCCGGCGACGCGCGCGAACAGGTCCGGCGAAGGCGCCTCGCCCTCCATCAACGCCTCGGCCGAAGGATCGCGCCAGGGCTTGTGGGCGACGCCGCCGAGCGCGACCCGCGCAGTTTTCACGAGATTTTCGTCAATTTCGAGCGCGGCGGCGACGGAGACGAGAGCGAAAGCGTAAGACAGCCGGTCGCGCAGCTTGAGATAGCTGTGGCGGGCCCCGAAGCGCGGCGGCGGCAGTTCGACCGCCACGACCATCTCGCCGCGGCGCAGCGTGACGTCGCGCGAGGGATCGCCGCCCGGCAGGCGGTGGAATTCGCCGATGGGAATTGCGCGCGCGCCGCCCTCGCCTTCCACATGAACCACGGCGTCGAGCGCCGCCAGCGCCACGCACATGTCGGAAGGGTTGGTCGCGACGCACTGCTCGCTCGCGCCGAGAATGGCGTGGATGCGGTTGAGGCCCTCAAGCGCCGGGCAGCCCGACCCCGGCTCGCGCTTGTTGCACGGCGTCGCGACGTCATAAAAATAGTAGCAGCGGGTGCGCTGGTTGAGATTGCCGCCGACGGTGGCGGCGTTGCGCAATTGCGCCGAAGCGCCGGCGAGCAGCGCGCTTGCAAGCAGCGGATAGCCGGCTTCAACCCGCGCGTCGCGGGCGAGCGCGGCGTTGTCGACCAGGGCGCCGACGCGCAGGCCGCCCGCCGCCGTCTCCTCGATCCCGCGCAGCGGCAGCCGCGAGATGTCGACCAGAAGCGACGGCCGCGCCACGTCATATTTCATCAGGTCGACGAGATTGGTGCCGCCGGCGATGAAAGCCGCCCCGGCGTCGCCCGCGACCGCCCGCGCCGCCTCCGCGACCGTCTCGGCGCGCAGATAGGAGAAGCGGTTCATTCGGCGGCCTCCACGGCGCGGCGCCCGGACGCGAGGACGTCCCTGATCGCCGCCAGAATATTCGGATAGGCGCCGCAACGGCAGAGATTGCCGCTCATCGCCTCACGGATTTCGTCGTCCGCCATTTCGTCGCCGGACATCGCCCGGGCTTCGGCGACAAGGGCCGTCGCGGAGCAGATCTGGCCCGGCGTGCAATAGCCGCACTGGAACGCGTCGCGCGCGACGAAGGCGGCCTGCATGGGGCTAAGCCGTCCCGGCGCGCCGAGACCCTCGACCGTGACCACTTCGGCCCCCTCCAGCATGATCGCGAGGACGAGGCAGGCGTTGACGCGGCGCCCGTCGATCAACACGGTGCAAGCGCCGCACTGGCCGTGGTCGCACCCCTTTTTCACGCCGTAGAGTCCGAGCCGGTCGCGCAACAGGTCGATCAGCGCGACCTGCGGCTCGACGTCAAGCGTTCGCGTCTCTCCATTGACGAGGAGGCTGATCGTCGCCCGCTCATTCGGCCCGACGAAAAGCGAAGTCGTGTCCAAGTTCATGTCCTGACCCATGGTCCGTGCGCCCCGCCGTTCGATTCGGGCCGCGAACGATCCTCTGGCGCGGACGTTCCATGGGTTCAGCGATAAACACGCCAGTCGAAATAGGGCCGCCAGTAGCGGCGGGCGTAGGCCGGCCCCTGGTCGTAATCCTCCTGGATCGCGTCGACGGGACGCCACGAGCCGATGTCCGGCCGGTCGTTGACATAATGCACGGGACGGTCCCAGCGCTCCTGCAGGGTTCCGGTTGCGATCCGCGGCCAGACGGCGCCGTCGCGCCAGGCTTGGTGAGAATAAGCGCCGTAGGGCGCATAGGCGACGCGGCCGGCGCCCGCCGCGTCCGCCTGCGTCGCCGCGACGCAAAGGGCCGAGGCGGCTGCGAGCCGCAACAGTCTGGCGTTGGCGTTCATGTCGCATCTCCTTCCATCGTGCGCTCGTCATGGCAACTTTCAAACCGCTGGCGCGTTGCGGCGGCGCCACGACAAATTCAGGAGACGAAGACGCAATGGAGCCGATGAAGCCCATGAAGCCGATGGAGCCCATGAAACCCATGGAGCCGATGAAGCCGATGTCAGGAGGCGGAAAGTGGTGGCCCGAGTCGCTTGGCGAGCCGTCGTCGAGCGGCGGCCAGAACGATCTCCGCTACGCCTTCTTCCCTGACAAGAAGCGCCTGTTGATCGAGAAGGACGGCAAGATCTCGACCTATGACAGCGGCGACCACAGGATCAGCGGCGTGCAGCAGAGCGGCGGCGGCGATCCGGAGTTCTCCAGCCAGAACGGCAAGGTCGATCTGTCGAGCCTCAAGAAGATCGACTGAGGCCACGCGCCGTCGCGCGATCGGGCGGCCGCTCCGCGCGGCGGCCTTCCGCGTCAGTTGCTCGTCGACGCGAGCCGCAGGCCCGACATTTCCGACGGCGTGAGGATGCGCATGTGGTCGGGGTCGACGCGCTCGGCGAGCGCCACGAGATCGACGCTGACGCCCATGTTCGCCGTGTAGCGCCGCAGCATGGAGGTCATTCCTTCGCCGGCGTAGCGGCGGTTGTCGCCGCGCCAGGCGAAGATGCGATGCACGCCGACCTGGCCGCCCGGCGGCACGATGCGGCGCACGGCGCCCATCAGCGCATAGACGCAGGACGAATAGCAGACCGCCTGTTGCGGGATATAGTCGCCAGGCGCAGCGACCACCACCGTCGCCCGGGCGGCGCGAAACTCCTGGCCAAGCTCCATCGCCGCCACGATCTTTCCGCCGCTCGAATTCAGGAACACAAGGGGGCGGCGCGCCGCGCCTCCGGCGGCGTCGAGAAACGCGCGGAATGCGCCGGGCGTGGCGTCGTCGATCTGTCCGTCCGCGATCACCGCGGCGGAGCACCGGCCGGCGCAGGTCGCCGCGTCAGCCCAGCGAAAGCTCATCGCGCGCGCGGCCGAAAGGGGCGCGCCCGCGCACAGCGCGGCGCCGAAAAGGGCCGCAAAAGCGCGGCCGCGCCGACCCGCCCGGTCGCGATAAAAACGAAGCGCGCATGCGGCCAAGATGCTCAAACGACGTCCCCCTTCGCCCGACGCGGCCGTGGTCTCGCCACTTCACGGAGGCGCGGCCGGGCCGTCAAGCGCGGCGCAGGATCATGAGTCGCGTCGCCCTGCCTGGAAATGGAATGGTCAAATTCAGCCGCGACAACTATAAATCACTGTTTCTATTTAATAATTTTTGAGACAGCGGCTATATTCAGGCCATGGCCGATGTTTCGGATCGGCCCCTGATCGCAGATTTTTTATGGAGAAAACACATGTCAGGTCTCGCCTCGACAGGCGCGGCCGCCCTTGCGGCCGCCTTTTTCATGGCCTCCGTCGGCGTCGCCGCCGCGAAAGACGCGCGTCAGCCGCGCCCCCGGGACTATTATGGCGTCCATGAGCAGGCGTCGGCCGCCGCGGGCCCCGACTGGAGGGTCCAATATGGCGTCGTCAGCAATCCGCGCGGCGCCTCGGGCAGCCTTGGCGCCATGCTCGACGGCCGCAACCCCGCCAACAATCTCCCCTGAGCGGGGCGGCCAGATCTGACGACGCCAGCCCCCTGTCAAAGACACAAACCGAAGCCGGCCCGCGCAAGCGGCGCCGGCTTCGGTTTTTTCACGGCCGTTTTGGTCAGGCCTTTGCGCGGCGTTCGTTCAGGCGGCGGCCGCGACAGCGCCCGCGTCGTCGCCGTTTCGTCCGGTCGACGCGTTCGCCCGGCCGTCGGCCGCGCCGGCGAACAGGGTGCGGCGCAGGCCGATCAGCCCGACGAGGCCGGCCCTGCGCCCCTCCCCCGCCGGCTCGCCGACGAGCCGGCTCAGCGCGCGCTCGATCAGCGCGTCGATCTCAGGCCCCGGCGCGCGGCCGGCGGGCGCGCGGAAGAAGCGCGCGAGCGCCGCCAGCAGGGCGTCGAGCTCGGGCGCCGCGGCGGGCAGCGCGCGGCGGGCGACGCGCAGCTCGATGATGTTCAGCCCCACGCGCAGACCGCGCATCAGCCGCACGGCGGGCGCGTCGAGCTCGGACTCGGCGGAGGCTGCGCCGGGCGCCGCGACGCAGGACGCGGCGAGCGCGAGCCGGTCGAGCATCAGGGCCGCGAAATGGGCGCGATCGCGGCCGCCGCGCCCTTCCGCCGCCGCCGCGAGCTCGAGCCGGTTGGCCCTGACGAGGCGCTCCAGGCGCCAGGGCGCGCCGGCCGCCTCGACGAGGCCGAAGGCCAGCATGGAGGCCCAGACGCCGCCGAGCAGGGCGAGGCCGGAGTTCATCAGTTCGGCGAAATCGGCGGCGTAATTGTCGGTCAGCGCCATCAGCGTCGCCGTCCACAGCGAGAGGGCGACGCTCATGACCGCGGTCTTTGGCCGCGTCGCCATCAGGCCGAAGGCGACAAAGGCCGGCGCGAGCGCCAGAATCAGCGCCTCGAAGGTCTGGGCGCGCGGCAGGATCGCGAAGAGATAGGCGGCGGCCACGCCAAGCGCGCCGGCCGAGCCGAGCGCGAAGGCGCGCAGCGCGGGCGCAGGCTCGTCGAGCGTCGCGAAGATGCAGCAGACGACCGCCGCGCAGAGCGCCGCCGTCGCGCCATGCGGCCAGTCGGTCGCGATCCAGAACACGCAGACGCCGCCGACGCAGATGAACACGGTGGCCGCGGCGAGCAGCGCGGCGAAATGGTCGCGATGACGCATCTCGGCCGCGCCCGCCGGCGGGTTGAATGAGAGCTTCTCCTTCAGGCGCGGAGCGCCGGACTCGATCTGCTCGCGCAGCAGGCGGCAGTCGCCGCGCAGGGCGAGCAGATCCTGGAGGCGCAACAGCAGGCTGAGCTCGATCGCCGCCGGCGTCGAGGCCGAGGCGTCGACGCGGCGTTCGCGGTCGGCGACGAGGCGGGCGAGCCGCGCCTTTTCGTCGGCGCTCGCGTCCTCGCCCGCGGCGAAGCGCTCGCCAAGCGCGCGCGCGAGCGCCAGCGTCTCCTGCGCGGCCTCGCCGGCGAGGCCGCGCACGCGGTCGGCGACGGCGACGATGACGGGCGTCAGCAAAAGAAGCCGGAGCCGCAGGAGGCGCGTCGCGCGGGCCGCATGACTCTGGATCGAGGCGTCAAAGGCGAGATGGACGGAAAGCTGGTCGAGCTGCGCGGCGTCGGCTGCGAGGCGCAGGCGCAGGGCGTGGGAGTTCTCGACGCCGGCAAGCGCCTCCGCGGCCCACAGGTCGGCGTCCTTCAGGGACGAGGCGAGCCGCTCGGCGAGGAGCGGCGCGACATGCTGGGGAAAGACCAGCGACGAAAACAGGCTGGCGCAGACAAGGCCGACGAAAATTTCCTCGACCCTCGCGACGGCGACGTCGAAAATCGCGCCGGGCGCGTCGACGCTCGGAAAGCCGACGATCGCTGCGGTGTAGCCCGCGAGCATGAACATGTAGGAGCGCGGCGTGCGGTCGAGCACGGCGAGATAGAGGCACCCGGCGATCCACAGCGCCACCGCGAAGCTCATGAGCTCCGGCGCATTGACGAGATTGGGGACGATGGCGACGCCGGCGGCCGCGCCGAGCAGGGTGCCGAAGGCGCGGTAGAACGCCTTGGAGCGCGTCGCCCCCGAAAGCGGCTGCGAGCAGATGTAGACGGTCGCCACCGCCCAGTAAGGGCGCTCGAGCTGCAGCGCGAAGCAGATGTAGAGCGCCGCCGCGGCGGCGGCGAAGGTCTTCAGCGAAAAGGCCCAGTCGCGCAGGCTGTAGGGACCCATGACCGGCGTCCTTGCGGCCGGCCGCAAGAGGCGCGGCCGGCGTCGTGAGTTCAGATCATGCGCACGGCGCGCGCTCAGGAGCGGCGCGCGTCCTCGCACTGCGCGGAGGCGTAGTCTTCGGCATAGTAATTATCGGGCTTGTCGAGGCTGCGCCAATCCTGCAGATGGCGCACCTGCTCCTGGAAGGTCGGCACGAAGCAGACGCGCGAAGGCCGCGGGGCGCCGGCGAGGGCCGCCCCGGCGCTGGTCAGGACGGCGACGACGGCGAGAGAAAGATAAAGCGTTTTCATCGGACTTGCTCCTTTGCGTCAGGTTCTGGCGTTAAGGAGCAGGTAGTCGCTGCAAGGCTTGCGAACAAGCAGGCCGCGTCGCAATTCATAATATGACGTACGACTATAATGTCGTACCCCAGAACGTGCAGGCGGCGCGCGGCGCGCTCAGGCCACGGCGCGCGGCGAGTCCGGCGTGGACGACGCCTGCGCCAGCCGCCGCGAGGAGCCGCCGAGAAAGTCGACGAACATGCGGATCTTGGGATCGCTCGTCGCATGGCGCGAGAACAGGAGCGAGGCGTGCAGATCCTCGCCGCTGCGCCATTCGGGCAGCGCCACCTTGAGGCTGCCGTCGTCGAGATGCGGGCGCACGTAGAGCTCGGCCAGAATGGCGAAGCCCTCCCCGTTCAGCGCGTGGTTGAGCGCGACGGAAGGTTCGTTCGAGGCGATGCGCGGCGTCAGCGCGACGCGCTTCTCGACGGTCCCGTCGGTGAAGACATGAATCTGCGGCCCGCCGGACGTCTCGATCATCGAGGCGAGGAATGCGTGGCCCGCAAGATCCTCGATCGATTCGATCGGCGGATGCGCCTCGAGATAGTCGGGCGAGGCGACCACGCGACGCCGCCCGTCGAGAAGATGACGCACGACATAAGCTGAATCTTTCAGCGCGCCGATGCGCAGCGCGACGTCGAAGCCGTGCTCGATCAGGTCGAGATGCTCGTTGTTGAGCGTGAGCTGGATCTGCACGTCGGGACAGAGCTTCTGAAAGTCGGACAGCATGCGGTCGATGATCAGCCCGCCGAGCGCATAGGGCGCGAGCACGCGCAGGATTCCCGAAGGCTTGGCGAGATGGGTCTTGGCGGCGAGCTCCGCCTCCTCGATGAGCAGCAGCCCTTCCGCCGCGCGTTCATACACGGCGCGGCCGGCGTCGGTGACGATGAGCCGGCGCGTCGTGCGGCGCAAAAGCTCGACGCCAAGGCGGCTTTCGAGATCCTGAACCTTGCGGCTCGCCGTCGCCGGCGGAATGCCGAGCTGCCGCGCGGCGGCGATGAAGCTGCCGCGCTCAACGACGCGGACGAAGGTGATGAGATCGTCGAGCTTCTGCATGGGACTTGCGTTCGCCTGAAAGGGGCCGTCCTGCCTGAAGTCGCGGATCCTCGGCCTCAACCGTCTCGGACTCCCGAGACGGACGGAGCGTCAAATCGCGTCGGCGCCTTGAATGCGGCCCGGATTGTCATGTCGTCTTCACAATATAAATGAAAGACGCGATTTTGCGAAAAGGCAGCTTTGTCTGCGCGGCGCGGCGGCGCGTGAGCCCGCGACGGGCGTCGGCTCGACCGGGCGCCTAGAGCGTCCGGCCGAGCCCCAGCACGCGCAGCGCGTCGCGCCATGAAGACGGCGGACCGGCGGGCCGCGCCGTCCGGTTCGCCGAGGTCTTCTCGTCGATCGAGACGGTCGCGGTGCGGCCCGGGACGAGGCGGATCGCCGCCGGCGTCGCGTCGAGCGTGACCCGCACCGGCACGCGCTGGGCGAGACGCACCCAGGCGAAGGTCGGGTTGACGTTGGCGACGAGAGATTCGCCCGCGCGCCGCTCCCTGTCGTCGATCGCCGCGGCGACGCTCTCGACCCGGCCGGTGAGCGCCTTGTCCTCGCCCATCAACCTGATTTCGGCGCGGTCGCCCACATGGATGCGCGGCAGCTTGGTCTCCTCGAAATAGCCTTCGACGCGCAGGCTGTCGGCGTCGACGAGGGCGAACACGCCCTTGCCGGCGGAGACATAGGCGCCGGGGCGCAGGTCGAGATTCGTCACCGCGCCATTGACCGAGGCGCGCACCTCGCTGCGCTCGAGATTGAGCTTGGCGAGGTCGAGCTGCGCCTTCGCCTCGCCAAGCGCCGACTCGGCGCGCAGCTTGGCCGAAAGCGCCTGCTCGTATTTCTGCCGCGACACGACGCGGTCGCTGAGCTGGCTGTAGCGCGTGAGGTCGTCGGCCGCCTCGTCGAAGGCGGCCGCGCGGCCCTCGAGCGCGGCTTCGGCCTGCCGGACGGCGAGTTCGAAGCGGTCGCGGTCGATGCGAAACAGCGGCTGCCCCTTCGTCACGACCTCATTGTCGTGCACGAACACGTCGGTCACGAGGCCCGAGACGTCGGGCGCCACCGCCACGATGTCCGCCTTGACGCGGCCGTCCCGCGTCCAGGGGGCGTCGACATAATAGGCCCAGAGCTGCGCGCCAAAAATCAGCGCGACGACGAGCACGCCGCCGGTGAGGGCGACGCGGCCAAGCCATGAAAGGAAGGGGCGCATGATCTTGCTCCCGTTCTCAGGCCGCCTGCGGCAGGGTCAGGCAGCCAAGAAGCGCCAGAAACACGCCGAGGTCGAACAGCGTCGGGCGCCACAGCCGCCGATGCGCGCCGCTCAGCGCGAAAAGCCGGCGCAGCAGGGCCGTGAGCGCGAGCGCGCAGGCGGCCCAAAGCAGAAGGGAGGGGACGAACACCCCATATATGTCGATTTCCTGAGTCATCGCCCGCAAGCTCCGGGGCGCGCGAAAGCGCCGCGCTCTGGTGAAGACGCGGCGCAGGGCGCCTCTTGTTCGAGAGTTGGGCGCGGACGTCGCCGCGCCGTTGGGTTTAAAATGACCGCTCCGCCGCGCTTGCGCCATCGCCGCTCGCGCCAACACACCGTTTCACCGGCGTCGATAATTCATGTTCGGTTAAGGCTGCGCCGTCGTCCGCGCGGCCCGCCTTGACCCTTGGGCGAAGCTGGACTATTCGCCCTTCAAATCATACGATAGAAATATCCTATCTATCTCGTCCTCTTCGGTCCGCTCTCAGCGTCCGGCGCCGCCGCGCCCCGGACAGAGCTTCGGCGTCGGACCCGACAAGTCAAGGAAAGCGGCGTCTCATGGCCATCGACACAGCGCAACCGCCCTCCGTCCGACCGGAGCGCCCGCATTTCTCGTCCGGCCCCTGCGCCAAGCGGCCGGGCTGGCGCAGCGCCAGGCTCGACGACGCGCTTCTTGGCCGCTCGCATCGCTCGAGCGAGGGCAAGGCGCGGCTGAAGGCGGCCATCGCCCTGACGCGCGAAATTCTCGAAATTCCGGCCGACTATCGCATTGGAATCGTGCCGGGCTCCGACACCGGCGCCTTCGAGATGGCCATGTGGGGCCTGCTCGGCCCGCGCGCCGTCGAGGTGCTCGCCTGGGAGTCCTTTGGCGAAGGCTGGGCGACCGACGCCGTCAAGCAGCTCAAGCTCGACGCGCGCGTGCTCAAGGCGCCCTATGGCGAAATTCCCGACCTTTCGGCCGTCGATTTCGGCCGCGACGTGGTTTTCGCCTGGAACGGCACGACGTCTGGCGCGCGCGCGCCAGACGCCGGCTGGATCCCTGCGGACCGCGCCGGGCTCACCTTGTGCGACGCGACCTCGGCCGCCTTCGCCCAGAAACTCGACTGGTCGAAGCTCGACGTCGTCACCTTCTCCTGGCAGAAGGCGCTCGGCGGCGAGGCGGCCCATGGCGTGATCGTGCTGTCGCCGCGCGCGGTCGAACGGCTCCTGACCCATGTTCCCGCCTGGCCGGTGCCGAAACTGTTCCGGCTGACGAGCGGCGGCAAGCTGATCGAAGGCGTGTTCGAGGGCGAAACCATCAACACCCCCTCCATGCTCTGCGTCGAGGACTATATCGACGCGCTCGAATGGGGGAAATCGGTCGGCGGGCTCGACGGCCTCGTCGCCCGCGCCGACGCCAACGCCAAGGCGCTCGGCGACTGGGTCGAACGGACGGCGTGGGTCGATTTCCTCGCGGCCGATCCGCGCCTGCGCTCGAACACCAGCGTCTGCCTCAAAATCGTCGATTCCGCCGTCGCCGCGCTCGCGCCCAGGGACCAGGCGGCGTTCGTCAAGGCCATGACCGGCCTGCTCGAAAAGGAGGGCGCGGCCTATGACGTCGGCGCCTATCGCGACGCCCCGCCCGGCCTGCGCGTCTGGTGCGGCGCGACGGTCGAGACGCGCGACGTCGAGATCTTGACGCAATGGCTCGACTACGCCTTCGCCTGCGCCAGGGCGCGGGCGACGGTCGCGGCCTGAGCCGCGCAGGCCTTATCCTTTTCTTTCCTTTTTGACGCCGGCGGCGGCAAGGCCGCGGCGTCCGCCGTCATTGGAGCCGACCATGCCCCGCCGCGTCCTGATTTCAGATGCGCTTTCGCCCGCCGCCGTCGCCATTTTCAAGGATCGCGGCGTCGTCGTCGAATTCCAGCCGACGCTCGGCAAGGACAGGGAGAAGCTCGCCGCGGTCATCGGCGAGTTCCACGGCCTCGCCATCCGCTCCGAAACCAAGGTCACCGCCGACATCCTCGCCCGCGCGCAGAATCTCAAGGTGATCGGGCGCGCCGGCATCGGCGTCGACAATGTCGACGTTCCGGCGGCGACGGCGAAAGGCGTGATCGTGATGAACACGCCGTTCGGCAACTCCATCACCACGGCCGAGCACGCCATCGCCATGATGTTCGCGACGGCGCGGCAGGTCCCGGCGGCCGACGCCTCGACCCAGGCCGGCAAATGGGAAAAGAGCCGCTTCATGGGCGTCGAGATCACCGGCAAGGTGCTGGGCGTGATCGGCTGCGGCAACATCGGCGCGATCGTGGCGAGCCGGGCGATCGGCCTGCACATGCATGTGATCGCCTTCGATCCCTTCCTGTCGCCCGAGCGCGCCGCCGACCTCGGCGTCGAGAAGGTGGAGCTCGCCGACCTTCTGACCCGCGCCGACTTCATCACCCTGCACACGCCGCTCAACGCGCAGACCAAGAACATTCTCTCGGCCGAGGCGCTGGCGCGGACCAAGAAGGGGGTTCGCATCATAAACTGCGCGCGCGGCGGGCTTGTGGACGAAGCCGCGCTGCGCGTCCTGCTCGACGCCGGCCATGTCGCGGGCGCGGGCTTCGACGTGTTCTCGGTCGAGCCGGCGAAGGAGAACGTCCTGTTCGGCGCGCCCAACATGGTCTGCACGCCGCATCTTGGCGCCTCGACCGCCGAGGCGCAGGAGAACGTCGCGCTGCAGATCGCCGAGCAGATGGCCGATTACCTGACCCGCGGCGCGATTTCCAACGCCATCAACTTTCCCTCGATCGCCGCCGAGGAGGCGCCCAGGATCAAGCCCTTCGTCGCGCTCGCCGAAGTGCTTGGCGGCTTCATCGGCCAGAGCGTCGACAGCGGCGTCAGGAAGGCCGCCATCGTCTATGAGGGCGACGTCGGCGCGCTCAAGACGAAGGCGCTCACCGCCTCGGCCGTGGCCGGGCTGCTGCGGCCGATGCTCGCCGACGTCAGCGTCGTCGCCGCGCCCACGGTCGCCAAGGAGCGCGGAATCGTGATCGACGAGGTCGCGCGCGCGGGCGACGGCGATTATGAATCGCTCGTGACCCTGACGGTGGAGACGCAGACGCAGACGCGCAGCGTCTCGGGCACGGTGTTCCACGACGGCAGGCCGCGCATCGTCTCGGTCGACGGCGTCAGCGTCGACGCCCTCGCCGCGCCGCTCATGCTCTATGTGGTGAACGAGGACAAGCCGGGCTTCATCGGCAAGCTGACGAGCGTCGTCGGGGCTGCGGGCGTCAATATCGCGACCTTCGCGCTCGGCCGCGACCGCGCCGGCGGCACCGCCGTCTCGCTCATCGCCATCGACGCGCCGCTGCCCGAGCCGACGCTCGCGCTCGCCGGGGCGCTGACCGGCGTCAAGGAGCTCAGGGCGCTGAGCTTCCCGACGCAGGCCTGAGCGCTCAATCCTCCAAAAACTCCTCGCGCGCATAGCCCTGCGCGTAAAGGAGCGCGGTGAGGTCGCCGTGGTCGACGCGCGCGCCGGCCTCGGCCGCGACCCTCGGCTTGCCATGGAAGGCGACGCCGAGCCCGGCGGCCTTCAGCATCGGCAGGTCGTTGGCGCCGTCGCCGACGGCGAGCGTTTCGTCCCGCGCGAGGCCAAGCTCGGCGCGCAGCCGCTCCAGCGTCTCGAGCTTGCCGCCCGCTCCGAAAATCGGCTCGGCGACGGTTCCGGCGAAGCGCCCGTCTTCGTCGAGTTCCAGCCGGTTCGCGTAATCGGCGTCGAAGCCGAGCTTCGCCGCGATCACGCTCGTGAAGGCCGTGAAGCCGCCCGAGGCGAGAACGGCCCGCGCCCCGTGGCGGCGCATGGTCATGACGAGCGCCCTGCCGCCCGGCGTCGGCCGGATCGCTTTGGCGATCACCGCGCCCGCCGTCTCGCCGGGCAGGCCCCTGAGCAGGGCGACGCGTTCGCGCAGCGCGTCCTCGAACGGAATTTCGCCGCGCATGGCGCGTTCGGTGATGGCCGCCACATGGTCCTTGAGGCCGACCTCGGCGGCGAGCTCGTCGACGCATTCCTGGCCGATCATGGTCGAATCCATGTCGGCCACGAACAGCTTCTTGCGCCGCCCGGCCGCGTTCTGGACGATCACGTCGACCGGCGCGCCGTCGAGCGCCCCGCGTAGCCGCATCTCGGCCTCGGCCGGCGCCGGCCCTGCGGGAATGAGGAGATCGAGCGCGACGCCTTCGGCGAGCCAGCGCGCCCGCGCGGCCGCGACCGCCGCCGTGGCGGCGCGCGCGAGCGCGGGCGTCAGGGCGGGGGCGGACGGAGCGCAGACGAGCGTCGCGGCGAGAAGATTCGGCGAGGCGGAAAGATCCTGGGACGAGGCCATGGCCTCTCCTAGCAGCCCGCCGCGGCGGCGTCGCCCCGGCGCGGCTAGCCGTTAAGGCGCAGCCGACGCCGGAGGCTGACTTTTACTGCGTGTTGCGCGTCGCCTCGAACAGGAACCAGACGCGCCGTTCGGCTTCGTCGATCCAGTTCTCGATCAGGCTCGCCGTCGCGACGTCGTTCTTTTCGTCGCAGAGCTCATGCAGCTCGCGCAGCGAGGCGGTGAGCTGCTTGTTGTCGTCGCGCAGCTCGGCCAGCATGTCGGTCGGGGTCACATAGGGCGCGTCATTGTCGAGAAGGCGCTGGATGCGGCTGATCTCGCCGATCGAGCGCAGCGTCGTGCCGCCGATCTTGCGCACGCGCTCGGCGATCGGGTCGGTGGCGGCGAAGATCTCGGTCGCCTGGTCGTCGAGCAGCAGGTGGTAGTCGCGGAAATGCGGCCCCGAAACATGCCAGTGGAAGTTCTTCGTCTTGACGTAGAGCGCGAACATGTCGGCGAGCAGCGTCGTCAGCGCGGCGGCGATGTCTTTGGTCGCGTCCGCCTTGAGGTCGGTCGGCGTTTCGAGGGGCGCGATCGCGCGCTCCTTGGCGGTCTTGGCGGTCATGGGCCTTGGCCTTCTGGCTGGGGATGCGGCCGGCGGCGCGGCCGGCCGCCACGGACGCGCGGGGCGCGCGCCGCTTTGGCGTCCATTCAACGACGCGGCCGCGGACGCGGTTCCAGACGCCCCGGCGTCGGATCGTCGCAATCAGGCGCGGCGCGCGGCGCCTTTGTCGCGCCGCCGCAGAAGGAACAGGCCGCCGATGGCGATCACGGCGACGGCGACGAGCAGAAGGAAGAAGGCCGACTGGTCGATCCAGGCGACGCCCGGCACGCAAAGCGCCATGACGAGCCCGTTGAGACAGAGCCGCCAGGAGCCCGTGTGCACGCCCGCGATGAAGACGCCGAGCCCGAGCAGCAGCAAAATGACGAGGCTCGTGAAGTCGTCGTCGGCGATGGCCCGCACGCTCGGCAGCAGCACGAGGTTCATGGCGATGAGAAAGGCGCTCCAGTGCAGCGCCTGCGTCCACACGAGCCGCCAGCGCGCCGCGGCGTCAGGCTCGCGCGCCCAGCTCGACGCCACGCAGACGACGCCCGTGACGACGGCGACGAACTCCCAGTAGCCGATCAGCGGGCGACGGGCCATGCTCATATAGCCGACGCCGAGCAGCGTCAGGGCCAGAATGCCGAGGAACGGGGCCTCGCCCAGCCAGGCCGCCAGACGCGACGGCTTTTCGTCTTCTTCAAAATCCATCACTTTGCTCATCTTCGCCTCCCTGGCCCGGACGCAGGTCACAAAGCCGCGTCGTCGCGCCCGGCCGTCGCGGCGCGCCCGCGCGCCCGGCTGTGCCAGTGATAGACCACGCCGACGCCGGCGCCGGCGAGCAGCAGCCCGAGCACCACCGCGATCGCCGACTGCTGCAGCCAGGCGATGCCCGGCACGGCGAGCGCCATCACGACGCCGATGAAGGCGATCTGCCACGACATGATGCTGATCGCCGCCGTCACCGTGCCGAGCGCCAGCAGCAGCAGGACGGTGAGGCCCGTGGCCTCAGGGTTCAGGAGCCGCTGCACGCCGGGCAGCAGCGCGAGATTCATGGCGATCAGAAAGGAGATCCAGTGCAGCGCCTGAGACACGACGAGCCGCAGGCGCTCGCGCCGGTCGTCGAGTTCCGACCATCCGGTCGCGATGACCGCGACGCAGACGACGATGGCCATCAGCTCCCAGTAGCCGACGAGATTGGCGCGCGAGACCGCCGTATAGGCGACGCCGGCCAGCATCATCGCCAGCACGACGAGATAGGGCAGTTCGCGCATCCAGAAGCTTTGCTTCGCGTCAGGCTCGACGCGATGGGCGGGAGTCAGAATGTCCTTGGCTTTGATCGCCTCGGCGGCGTCGCTCATGACAGATCCATGGGCTTTGAGGAGACAGGCGGAGCCAGGCGCCGGTCTGCGCCGCGGCCGGGCCAAGCAATAGCCCCAAACGCCGCCGATTCCTAGAAAGCCCGCGCCTCCTCCTCAGGAACCCGCCTCCCCGGCCAGAGTTTGCGGGCCAGTCCGCGGCGTGCGCCGCACGTCTTCACAAAGGCGAGACGCTCCCGCCGCGTCCGCCCGAGGAGAGAACCATGGCCAAGATCGCCCTGATCGCCTTTTTGCCGACGTCGGCCGTCCTGTTCGGCCTCATGTCGCTGTTCGTCGCGATGAACCCGCAGGCCACGCATAATTTCGACTGGGCCTTCGGGCTCTACATGACGATCGCGCTGGCGAGCATGATTCTCGCCGCGCCGGTCTCATGGCTCGTCGCCCGCCGCATGATG
This sequence comes from Methylocella sp., assembly GCF_044226135.1. NCBI lineage: Bacteria > Pseudomonadati > Pseudomonadota > Alphaproteobacteria > Hyphomicrobiales > Beijerinckiaceae > Methylocella > Methylocella sp. The sequence goes on from NZ_JBGAHM010000001.1 coordinate 243,768, forward strand.
ACCCGCCGCGACAAGCGGATCGTCGACGCGCAGGCCGCGCGCCCGACCGGCGCGCCCGGAGCATAGGTCCGGGGGCGGTCGCCCGCACGCCGCTGGAACGAAACGCCCTAGCCGCGCGGGCGCTGAGGAGGGCTCCCGGGCGACGCGCCGGCGCGATCCTCGACAAGGTCGGGACGGCGCTCGCGCGTCAGGCGCAGCGCCTCGGCGTCGCGCCAGGCCCTGACCCTCGCATGGTCGCCCGAGAGCAGCACGGGCGGAATGGCCCGGCCCTCCCATTCGCGCGGGCGCGTGTAATGCGGATATTCGAGCAGGCCGGTCTCGAAGCTCTCGTCGCCGCCCGATTCGGCCTTGCCCATCACGCCGGGCAGAAGCCGCACGCAGGCGTCGAGCAGCGTCATGGCGGCGATCTCCCCGCCCGAAAGAATGTAGTCGCCGATCGAAATCTCGGTCAGGCCGCGACCTTCGATCACGCGCTCGTCGACGCCTTCGAAGCGGCCGCAGACCAGCACCACGCCCGCGCCCGCGGCGAGATCGCGCGCGAGCGCCTGCGTCAGCCGCGCGCCGCGCGGGCTCATCAAAAAGCGCGGACGGGCGTCCGATCGGGGCGCGACGGCGTCGAGCGCGGCGGCGAGCACGTCGGCCCGCAGCACCATGCCCGGCCCCCCGCCGGCCGGCGCGTCGTCGACCGCGCGGTGGCGCCCGAGCCCATGCTCGCGGATGTCATGCGTCTCGATCGAGAACACGCCGCGCGCGAGCGCGTCGCCCGCGAGCGACAGCCCGAGCGGTCCGGGGAACATGCCGGGAAACAGGGTGAGCACGCTGGCGCGCCACATGGACTGGCCTCTGGGGGACTGGCGCCTATTCGCCGTCGTCTTCGCGCGCCTCGATCTCGCGCGGCGGCGCGACGACGACGCGGCGCGCGGAGAAATCGATCGTCGGCACGACGGTTCGGGTGAACGGGAACAGCAGGGTCTCGCCGCCGCAGGCGGGCGCGATCTCGAGAATCGCGCCGGCGCCATGGTCGAGCACGTCCTTCACCGCGCCGAGCGGCGCGCCCTCAAGGTCGACCGCTTCGAGGCCGATGAGGTCGGCGACGTAAAACTCATCCGCGTCAGGGGCCGGCAGCTTTTCACGCGGGGCGTAGAGGTCGAGATTGGTCAGCGCCTCCGCCGCCGTGCGGTCGGCGACGCCCTCTATTTTAACGACAAAGGCGTCGTCCTTCATGCGGCGCGACGCCAGAAGCCTGAATTCGCGCCGGCCGGCCGCGTCGTAAAGCGGGGCGTAGGACAGGGCCGCCGCCTTCTGCTGCGTGAAGCTGATAAGGCGGATCTCGCCCCTCACGCCATGCGCCGCGCCGAAGCGCGCGACGAGAATCAGCCGCCCGCCCGGCGACGCGCCCTGCTCCGGCATGAGCTACTTTCCGGCGCGCGCCCTGAGGGCGTGGTCGGCGAGCGTCTTGCCGAGCGACCACACCGCGCCCGGCACGCGATGGGCGTCGGCGATCACGTCCTCGAAGGCCTGCTCGATCCAGTCGCAGTCGGAATCGTCCATGACGAGGGTCGGCAGCAGCTTGATCACATGGCTGCCGTGGCCCGCGACCTGGACGAGGATCTTGTGCCGGTCGAACAGCGGCACGGTGACAAGCTGGCAGAACAGGCCCGGGTTGACCGCCTCGACGACGCCCCAGGCGGCTTTCAGCTTGAGCGACTGCGGGCTGCCGAATTCGACGCCGATCATCAGCCCCTTGCCGCGCGCCGTCTTGACGAGCTCATGGCGGCGCGCCATGTCCTCGAAGGCGGCGAGCAGGCGCGCGCCCTGCCGCTCGGCCCGCGCCACCAGCCCCTCGGACTCGATGATCTCGAGCGCCGCGAGCCCCGCCGCCATGGCGAGCTCGTTCTTGGCGAAGGTCGAGCCGTGCACCACGGCGCGGTCCATGCGGCTGAACACTTTCTGGAAGATCGCCTTCGTCGTCAAAAGCGCGCCGACGGGGACCTGTCCGCCCGAAAGCCCTTTGGCGATCAGCACCATGTCCGGCTCGACGCCCCAATGCTCCACGGCGAGGAAGCGGCCGGTGCGCCCGAGCCCGGTCTGGATCTCGTCGGCGACGAAGAGCGCGCCATGGCGGCGGCAGAGCGCGGCGGCGTCGCGCAGATACCAGTCGTCGGGCATGTTGACGCCCTTGCCCTGGATCGGCTCGACGATGAAGGCCGCGACGTCGCCCGCGGAAAGCGCCTGCTCGAGCGCGGCGAGATCGTTGAAGGGAACCTCGTCGCAGTCGGGCAGCAGCGGGCCGAAGCCGTCCCTGAACACGGCGTCGCCGTTGAGCGAGAGGGCGCCATAGGACAGCCCGTGGAAGGCGTGGCCGCAATGGACGATTCTGGAGCGTCCCGTCGCCCGCCGCGCGAATTTCATCGCCGCCTCGACCGTCTCCGTGCCGGAATTGGCGAAGAAGACCTTGTCGAGCCAGGGAACGAAGCCGAGCAGGCGCTCGGCGAGCAGGCCCGACAGGACCGAGACGTCCATCTGCACGAGATTGGGCAGCTTCGCGTCGAGCGCCGCCACGATCGCCTCGCGCACCAGCGGATGGTTGCGCCCGACGGCGAACACGCCCCAGCCGCTCAGAAGATCGAGATAGCGCGCGCCGCCGCGGTCCCAGAGATACTGCCCCTCGCCGCGCGTGAAGCCGACGTCGGTGCCGATCGTCTGAAAGACGCGCACCATCATCTCGTTGAGATGAGCCGCATGCAGGGCGTAGCGCTCGCCTTCGCGGGCCGCGACGGCCGCGGCGATGTCGAAGACGCGCTCTTCTTCTGCGGCCCCACTTTCCGAAATGGCTTTCATCGTCACGATCGACAACTCCGAACGCCGCGGGACGCGCCGTTTGAAAAGGGCGCGGACGCGCCAGTTAACCCATTTTGGGCGAAAGGTGCAGACCCATGCGACGAGAAACCACGGTGCGGACGGCCTCTCCCCATCGCCACGCGCCAGTGAAACGCCGAACGTTCAAGAGCTTGCGTCGGTCGTTCGGCGCTTCCGCCTTCGGGATTCTGGCCGCCGGGCCGCGGCCCTCGCCGGCGGCCGGACGTTCCGGGGCCACATGCCGTCAGAGTGACGAAACCGGTTTCCCCAGGAAGGCGGCGACAGGGAGGACAAAGCCTCCCCGCGACGGCTGGAATGGTGGGCGCGACAGGGATCGAACCTGTGACCCCTACGATGTCAACGTAGTGCTCTCCCGCTGAGCTACGCGCCCATGGCCTTGCGGCCGGCGGGTCAGGGTATATCGGCTCGTTTGCGGCCATGCAACCCGCCGTTTCGTCATTTTTTCGCACCGGCCGCGCGGACCTTCGCTAGAATCCGACGCCGATCGGCGAGGTCGAGCCCGGACGCCGCGCGGTCGACTGGGCCTGCGGCTGGGCGGGCGGCGCGGCGCGCTCGGGCCGCGCCACGCGGGCCGGCTTTTCGGGCGCGGGGCGGGCCGCCCTTTCGCGGGCGGGCTTTGGCTGCGTCCTCGGCTCGGGCCGCGCGCGCGGCTCCTCCTCGGCGGGCAGGCGGGCAAGGTCCTTCTTCGAGGCGGGCTTTTTCTTCTCGACGACGGCCGGCGCCCCGCAGACGCCGCCGCCCTCCTCCCTGAGACGGCCGACCAGCGCGTCGTCGACCGTCAGCGCGCCGGAGGGCTCCCCGCCGCGCGCCGCGAAATAGCGCGCGAACGCCTCTTTCGTCCGGCGGTCGAGCGCGCCCGTCGCCGGCGTCGACAGACAGCCGACGCGGCGCAACTCGCCCTGCGCCGCGCTGATCTGCGCCTTGTCATTGACGACCGGCAGCGCTTCGAGCGCGGCCGCCGCCTCGGGCGCGAGCCGCGCGCAGGCGAGGCCGCGCTTCATCGCCAGGAGTTTTTCACGCGCGGCGGGGCCTTCCGCCCTAAGCGCGTCGAGTTCGACGTCCTCGCGGCGGCAGATCTCCTCCGCGCGCGCCGCCTCGGCCTCAAGCGCCGCGAGCTTCGCACCGGCCTGCGCCCTGACGCTCGCGCAGGCGCCGCTTTCGGAAAAGCCGCGCAGCCCATCGGCGTCGTCGCCCCTGAGCGCGGCGAGCGCCGCCTCGGCCTCGGCGCATCGCGCTTTGAGCGCGGCGATCCGGCTCGCGGCCGAGACCGCGACGGCGGGGCATTCGACGCTTTTGCCAAAGGCTTCGAGCGCGGCGTCGTCGGCGTCGCCGAGCGCGCCAAGCCGCGCCGCGTCGCGCCGGCAGAGCTCGGCGAGGCGAGTTTCCTCGCGCCGCGCGTCGGCGAGACGCCGCCCCGCCTGCGCCTTCGCCGCCGGGCAGGCCGCGCCCTGTTCAAAGGCGGCGAGGCCCTTCGCGTCGGCCGGCCCCAGCGCCTCGAGCGCCGCGCTCTCGCGCGCGCAAAGGGCTTCGGCCTCCTGCGCGACGCGCCGCCTCGCGGCGGCGATCTCCTGCAGGCTCCGGTCGATGGCGGCGAGCGTCGCCGGGCAACGCGCCGTCGCGCGCAGCTTTCCGAGGCCGTCCGGGTCGCCTTTGGCCACGAGCGGGGCGAGCGCCTGATCCTCGGCGCGGCAGAGCGCCGCTTCTTCGGCCTGCGCCGTCTCGGCGGCGGCGAGCCGCGCCTGCGCCGTCTGCGTCGCGGCGGCGCAGGGCGTCCTGCCGAGGAACGCCTTCAGGGCCTCGACGTCGCCCTCGGGGATCGCGGCGAGCCTCGCGCCGTCGCGGTCGCAGGCGGCGAGCCGGGCGCGCTCGACCCCGGCGGCGACGTCGCCGAGCGCGGAGGCGACCGCCGCCGCCGTCGCCGGGCATTGCGCTCTGGCGCGCAGGGCGTCGAGCGCCGGGGCGTCGGCGCGCGCCGCGAGGCGCC